>CALMNI010000033.1 GCA_937868555.1 uncultured bacterium
ATGCGCTCTTGCATGGGAAAATAGATGGCATACGTTTTTCCACTTTGGAGAAGATATGCTCAATGTACGGCGTCACCATTCCTGATCTCATAGAGTATGTTGGAGAGGATACAAAAAACCAAACGTTAAAACCTATAGTAAATAATAGAATTTATAAACAAGAGGCCGAATGTTTCCCTTTTACTTTTTTACCCTGGTTCTTGGTTGCCGGCTGGTATCGTTTAAAACACGGCGGTAGGGAGTATAGCTTTGGTTCGCACGTGGATATGTATGTTAAGGAAGATTATGGTGCGGTATATTGGGACTATGAAGCATTGCATAATCTATCCTCATCTTTTTATAAAGAGTATGGCCAGCACGGAACCTATGAAACAATCTATAGACGCTATCTTGTCTCAGCACTTGAGATAGAAACACTATATTCTGAGTTATCCTCGCTCGTTTTTAATTCGCGCGATATACTGCAGGGGTTCTTTAAACGGCTTTGTTCGGCATATGATGGTTTTTGGGAACATTCTTTATTTATAGATGCCTTTGATACTGGTGTTGATCATGAAAAGATAATTGAAATTTCCAAAGCACATGGCTTTACGCAAAAGGAAATGGAAATTTTAACAACACCGTCACAATTAACATTTTTTGATGAACGAAAATTAGCGTTTTTAGAGTTAATGAAGAAGTTAAATCCGAGTGAAGCTTTGCACGATGATAAAGCGATGGAACAATTTTTAAAAAAGCATGAACGGCATATTTTTGACTACCGTACCACCTTTGATTATTATCGTTCAACCTATGCGCAGCTGCGCCATATTACCCTTGAAGATGTGGCTGAACAAATACGAGAATATATTTCTGATAAGCCTCGCTTTAAGGAAGAGATGGTTCGTTTGGAAAATTACCAAAAAGATAAGCAGCGTGATGTCGCGGCCATATTGAAAAAATATAAACTTAAAGAAAACCCTTTGGAATTTTTTAGCGCTTTAACATACTGGCGCGAGCATAGAAAAAAACATAACTTAATGGGCATCCATTGTTTATTTGCGATACTTGAAGGACTTGAGCGTTTAACAGGAATAAATAGAAAATATCTTGGCTATTTGAGTTTTGATGAAGTTGATAATGTTTTAAAAGGCTTGCTTTCCGAATCAGTTTTGGCAAAGCGCCGCAGCCGAGGTATTTTGCTAACATTGGATCAGGGAAATTTTAGGATGTTTGAAGATAAAGAAGCTGTTTCTTTGCGCGATAATCTCGAAGCGTTGATTAATCAATCGCTTGAAGAAACCGATATTATTCGCGGCCAAGTCGCTTCGCAAGGATATGCCAAAGGAACGGCGCGCATTGTTATGACCGAAGATGAGTTTGAACTGTTTAGGGAGGGCGAGGTTTTAGTTACGAGCATGACAAGACCGGAGTTCGTACCGCTTATGCGAAAGGCAGCAGCTATTGTTACGAATGAAGGCGGAATAACCTGTCATGCCGCTATTGTTTCTCGGGAACTAGGCAAGCCCTGTATTATTGGGACAAAAAACGCGACCAAGCTCATAAAGAATGGGGATATTGTCGAGGTGCGAGCTAATCATGGAACCATTAGAATTTTGCGGACATAAATAAAAACCCTTCTTGTAATTAAATACAAGAAGGGTTTATTGATATTGGCTTAAGCGGCCTTTTTGTTATCTTTTGGTGCGTTAAATAAATGCGGAGTGATGATATATTTTCGCGAATCGAATAGGAAGCGGTCAGGTTTGGTTTCCGGATAGTCATTTCTTTCATATGCAACCATATATTTGCCAAGCATTTTTTCTTCCTTTGTTTTTTTAACTGTTTTCCCTGGTACTTCTAAATAAATTTTTGAGAACGGCTTGCTGGCTGTATGTAAGTATATCAAGTA
>CALMNI010000034.1 GCA_937868555.1 uncultured bacterium
TTATTTTGTTTTGTTATGTTTTTTTAAAATATGTTATTACTGCCATCCTAATCAGTCACTTTAAAATTGTCAATTTAACAGCCCATAATCCTTTCTGCTATACTATGTGTATGGATATAGCCTCTTACCTAAAACACCACGGGCATAAGCTCTATCTTTTCTTTAAATATGCCCTGGCGGGAGGCGTCGCGGTTGCTTTTGAATTAGAAATAATGCACATTTTAACGACCAAGACCCCTATTTGGTATATTTATGCATCTATTATTTCTTCTTTAGTTAGCCTCAGTATTAGTTTTACCCTTCGCAAAATATGGGTTTTTCAAGATCGAAGTTTCAAAGGCTTAGGCAGGCAAGTAAGCCTCTATTTAATTGCGGTGGCGGTTGTGATCGGCCTTAATACCATTTTGGTCTCTTTTTGGGTGGAACATTTTCACTTTCCCTATTTAGAGGCTCAATTTTTCTCAGGACTCGTAACGGGCATTGCTGGCTTCGTCATAAATCGCTACGTGACCTTTCGTCAGCCCAAAGGTAGGATTCAGCAATTTTTTAATAATCTAGGCGATTTTTTTAGAATTTAGCGCTCTATGCTATACTCAAGAGTATGGCACAACGAACCTGGCCCCTTATTGGGCAAAAGAACGCAATTGATTTTTTTGAACAAACTCTTGATTACGAACAGCAGCATCCAGGAACGCTTGGAGGCAGCTTTATCCTTTCGGGCCCCACTTCCGTTGGCAAGGGAGTTATGCTCGAAAGTTTTTTAAATTATCTGAGCCGCTTGGCGGAGGGAGAAAGCGCGCCAGCGGACATTGTCCGTTTAGAACTTTTAGAAGAGAAACGTGAAATTGGCATTGCCCAAGCTCGCGAGTTTAGCGGACGCTTAGCCCTTAGTACATTCGGCGGCCACTACCGCATTGGCGTCGTACATAATGCTGAACTATTGAGCATAGAAGCGGCAAACGCGCTTTTAAAAACGCTTGAGGATGCCCGCGACCAAGTTGTAATTTTCTTGCTTGCAAGTTCTGCCGACTTACTTCCGACAACTATTCGTTCGCGCAGCCAACACATCATGTTCAAAACCGTTCCTGCCGATGAAATATATGAGTGGTTGATTCGAAGCTATAATTTAACTCGTCCGCAGGCAAAAAACATCTCTCGCTTATCCGGAGGCCGCCCCGGCTTAGCGCTTAAACTCGCAACCGATAAGAAATTTTTAGAACAGCGGCTTGTACCGGTACAGCTTTTTTGCGCTGCTTTTAAAACTCCTCTTTACGAACGCTGGCAGGCAATAGTAAAATTTATTGGTAATGCTACTGGCGCGGAAGCGGTGGCGAAGGCGGCCGAAGCCTTGGAGTCCTGGCGCTTAACAATTCGAGATTTATTGCTTATGCGCCTTAATCAGCCGGAGTTAGTTATTCATGCCTTTGCTGAAGAAGAACTGCGGGCAGCATTGCGATCGGCTGATATACAGGATTTACGCCGTTATGATGGAATTATTCAACAAGCAATCCGTTACCTTAAAGCAAATGTCAATCCAAAACTTGTCTTAGAGCAAGTGTTAATGAATATACACTAAAATAATTTCCAATTTTTAACCCTATGAAAAAACTATATCTTTTTATCTTGTTGCCGGCAGTTATTATTCTCAGCGGCTGCACTATTAATTTCGGCAGCAGTACTCCGAGCGGACCTGACGGCGGACTATTTAAATCAACTTCAAAGGGGGCGGTATGGGCGCAAAAAAGCCTTATTGCGACAGTGAGCGGCAAACCGGGTTCCTTTGGCGGTTTGAACACAAATACCTTGGTTATGGATCCTTCTGATCCTAAAACCTTGTATTATACAGGCAATGAAAACGGTCTTTTTTATACATATGATGCGGCCGAGAGCTGGCAGCAGGCCCCGGCTTTGCGCGATACCAACTTAACTTCTTTGGCCGTTGATCCTATCGCTCATTGCACCTTGTATGGCGCAACGCAAAATCGCTTGCTCAAAAGCTTGGATTGCGGCCGCAGCTGGAGCCAATCTTATTATGATAATGATCTCAGCGTTACGGTAAGCGCCATTGCGGTTGACCATTATGACAGCGCCGTTGTCTATATAGGAACATCACGCGGCGAAGTAATCCAATCGCTTGATGGTGGGAAAAGCTGGCAGGTACTTAACCGCTTTGATGATCCAGTGAAAAAAGTGATTGTTAGCCCGGCTGATAGCCGCTTATTGTTTGCCGCCACCCAGCATAAAGGCTTGTATCGCTCATCAAACCGCGGCGTCATGTGGGAGACATTGGCTGATGCTATGGCTGAATTTCCTGAAAGCACTCAGTTCCGCGATTTGTATCTATCTTCAGCAAGACCTGGTTTGATGGTATTGGCGACAAACTATGGAATTTTAAAATCAGTTAATAATGGCGATGATTGGGTGGCCTTAAAATTATTAACTCCGGAAAAGGAAGCAACGATTAATTCTGTCGTAATCAGCGAATTAAATACCGAGGAAATTTATTATGTCACTAATACAACTTTCTACGGTACAGCCGATGGCGGACAAAACTGGGCAACTAAGAAATTACCGTCTAACCGCGCGGGCAAAATATTGCTTGCCGACCCGCAAAACGCCGGTGTTCTCTATTTAGCTGTGCGCGCTAATAATTAATTATTAATGCTATAATGTCATTTCGAATCTGTCGCGTAGCGACAGGTGAGAAATCTTTGTAAAGATTCCTCGGCCGCAGAGCGGCCTTCGGAATGACAATAAATATTATATGAATTCATATTTAGACAGTGCTAAACCACAATTTATAAATGCTGTTGATTTCTTCAAAAAAGATATTGGCAGTCTAAGAACCGGCCGGGCTAACCCCGGAATGCTTGACGGCATTGAGGTAGAAGCCTATGGCTCAACCATGGCTTTAAACGCCGTTGGCAATATTTCTGTT
>CALMNI010000035.1 GCA_937868555.1 uncultured bacterium
TAAATAAAATGGAATTAAACTTAAAAGCTTTAGAGGGGTATAGTCCTCATTCTCTTTTAAGAAAATTTTCTATTTTTTGCGGAGTAGTATCGCGACAGTCTGAAAACGAAAAAGACGCCAGCAATTTTATTGCCCGTCAAGCAGAGGTATTGGGGCTGAGATATCAGCAGGATGATATGCACAATATTATTGTGTATAAAAATGGAACAGCGGGGCGGGAGCTTGAAGAGGCCATTATCCTCCAAGCTCATTTAGATATGGTATGCGTTGCTTATCCAAAGGGAAGCCATAATTTTGCAACAGACCCTATTGAGATATATGTTGAAAACGGGAAAGTTAAAGCAAGAAATACTACCTTAGGGGCTGATAATGGCATAGGTGTTGCTACCTTGCTTGAGTTAATGCACACAACCGAGGTTTCTCACCCGCCTTTGAAGTTGCTATTTACTACGGCTGAAGAGGTTGGCTTTCTTGGAGCAAAAAAATTAAATCCAGAATGGCTACAGGGTAAGATGCTCATTAACTTAGATTCCGAAGATGGAATTGAAAGTATTTGCGTTGGTTGCGCTGGCGGCTCTCAAATAGATCTTGCTATGTTTAATGCGGACTATGAAGAGGCGGCGGCAAATGCATACAAATGTCGCTTAACCATTAAAGGTTTGCGCGGAGGGCATTCAGGTACGCAAATTCATGAAAACCGTCGCAATGCCATCGTGATGATGACAAGATTATGCCAAAGAATAAAAAACGATGGTTATGATATTCGCCTCATTGATATTAATGGAGGCACGGCCATGAACGCAATCCCGACGAATGCTTCAATAACTTTTATGCTTGGCGCGCATTATTCATACGATAGCTTTGCTGATTATATCCATGGTTTGGAAGTAGAATACAAACTCCACGCTCCGGAAGAAACAGACATGGCTTTCGAAATCGAATATGTAAAAAGTGATGTTGGCGAGCATGTACTCACTTATGAAACCCAGCAGAATATATTGGGATTTTTCGCTGCCCTGCCAAACGGTGTTATTGCTCCTCATGAGGTAAACAATGGCATCGTCCATACATCCTCTAATATAGGCGTGATAAAAACTGAAAATAAAGAAATATCAGTAACATTGTTAGTGCGTAGTGTCTATAGCGAACACATATCTAATGTAGCGCTAAAAATAGTTAGTATCGGTGTAAGCTACGGGTTTGGATTGGTTAATGATCCCCAGTCCTACGTTCCTTGGGAGCCTAAACCTAACTCTCATTTGTTATCGACCGCGCTCCATCTCTACACAGATTTATATAATGAAGAAATGAAAGTATATACGGTGCATGCTGGACTCGAATGTTCTGCCTTTGCTGAAAAAAATTCGCACCTTGATATGATTTCTCTAGGTCCGAAAATAAGTAATCCTCATACCATTAATGAAGAAGTAGATATTGTGTCAATTGAGAAATATTACGATTTTCTCGTTTTACTGTTGGCTTCTATTTCTAAAGAGGAATTATAAAATATTAGTATATTCAGAAATATCCATCCCTGTTTTTGCCATGCAAGAACAGGGATGTTTTTATAGAGGGCTGTACAATTTTGAAAAAAGCTGGTATCCTATCGGAACGTATTATTGTAAGTTTTTATACATATGCCCGAGGAAGTGATTTTGCGTTTCGATGACGTAACCTACGAATATATTGAAAAACGGCCCATCCTTGATGGGGCGAGTTTTAGCGTACGCCGCAAAGCAAAGTTAACCCTCATGGGCCAAAACGGCGCTGGTAAGAGTACTTTATTCGGTTTGATTAAAGGCGATCTCAAAGCAAAAACAGGCAAAATTTCTATTACTAATGGAGCAACAATAGCAACTGCCCGTCAAACCATTGCCCGGGAAGATCTTGATTTAACGGTTGAACAATACTTTGCCAAAGCCTTTGAAGTCATTCCGGCTAACTTAGCCAGTAAGATGGCCAAGGCCATGGATGCAGTAAACTTCGCCATTCCTACAGATAGACGCGTTGGCGACTTGTCTGGCGGACAGCAAGCTCGGCTCTTATTGTCCTTTGCTTTGATTCAAAGTCCTGATATTTTGTTGTTAGATGAACCGACAAACAATTTAGACCAAGCCGGCATCGATCATTTAGTCGAGTTTTTAATTATGTATGAAAAGACAGTAATTGTCATTTCACACGATGCCGACTTTTTAAACTGTTTTACGGAAGGCGTTTTATACCTTGATGTTTTTACTCATAAAATTGAAAATTACGTTGGAGATTACTACTCGGTAGTTGAAGAAATTAATAAGCGAATCGAACGCGAGCAGCGTAAAAATGCCCAACTTGAGAAAACTATTCAAGATCGTAAAGAAAAAGTAAACTTCTTTGCTAACAAGGGCGGTAAGATGCGCAAGCTGGCAAAAAAATTAAAAGATGAAACGATTGAGCTTGAAGAAAACATGGTTGATGTTCGCAAGGAAGATAAAACGATACGTTCCTTTGAGATTCCGGCACAAGAGATTACTGGAGAAATTGTAAAAATAGAAACAGTTAAAGTTATCATCAACCATGAACCTATTATCAAACCGGTAGAGAAAATATTACGCAAGCGCAGCCGCCTTTTAATTTCCGGACCTAACGGCATGGGTAAAAGCACCCTCTTGCGCGCCTTGGTTGAGGGCAAAGAGGGAACAACGATTTTGCCTGGAGTTCGCGTTGGCTATTATAGCCAAGACTTTTCTTCGTTGGATTTTGGTGCCACGGTTTTTGATTCTTTACAAAATGTAATGGCTGATGGTTTAGACCTTCAAGAAATGCGTTCCATCGCCGCCGGTTTTCTTATTACCGGCGAATTAATGGGCCGTACGGTTGCCGAATTATCTGAGGGGCAAAAAGGGTTATTGTCTTTTGCCCGCTTGGTTCTTATGCGTCCCGGATTACTTGTTTTAGATGAACCAACAAACCATATTAATTTCCGTCACATTCCGGTAATTGCCGAGGCTATCAATAACTACGAAGGAGCGCTTATATTAGTGAGTCACATGCCGGATTTTGTTAAAGAAATCAAGATTGAGGATGAACTGGATTTGAGGAAGCTATAGAGAACCTAATAGAGAAAAATTAGAGCAGATTCTCCGCTAAGGGGAGTCTGCTCTTGCTTTTTGGCGGTTATGCTATACTGAGAACATATGAAAATAACTTTTTTGGGCGCTGCCCGCGATGTTACCGGCTCTAAACATATCGTTGAAATGGGTGATTTTCGCTTGCTTTTAGATTGCGGAATGTACCAGGGACGGCGCCAAGAAGCTTATGTATTGAATAAAGCGTTGCCTTTTGAGGCTAAAAGCGTTACGGCGGCAATTCTTTCGCATGCGCATGCTGATCACTGCGCTCTGCTGCCATTATTGGCTAAAGACGGCTATGAGGGCAAAGTATATGCCACTTCAGCAACGGCTGATATTGCCCGTTTGATAATGCTCGATTCAGCTCGTTTGCAGGCTAGTGATTACGAACATCTCTTGTCCGCTGGCGTTTCTGAGAGTGAACTACATGCTCCCTTATATACGACTGAAGATGTTGAAAAAATTTGCGGACACTTTGTCCATGCTGAATATTCCCGTACCATCCCGGGATGGCATGATTTAAATTCAACAGCTCGATTTAAATTTTACGATGCCGGGCACATTCTCGGTTCGGCCTTAACAGTAGTTGAGAGCGGCGAAGGGGAGAGCGTAAAACGGCTTTGTTTTACGGGGGACTTGGGCAATGGGGGCGTGCCAATTCTACATGATCCCGAACAGATTCCTGAAGAGATAGATGCTCTTATCACTGAGTGCACGTATGGCGACAAAATTCACCGCCCTATTGAAGAAGTTGATTCGCTGCTAATTGAAGTAATGAATGATGCCGTACGGAATAAAAAGAAAATTATTGTTCCGGCTTTTGCTTTAGGACGGACGCAAGAATTGATTTATATTTTGCATCGTCTGCATAACGAAGGAAAGATTCCGGCTATTCCTATTTATATTGACAGCCCTTTGTCCAATAGTATTACCGAGGTGTTTAATGCGCACAAAGAAGATTTTGATTCTGAGGCCTGGACTGATTTTATGAATAACCATGAATCGCCGTTTGCTTTTGAAAATTTAAAATATGTCTCAACAAAAGAAGAATCAAAGGCTCTTAATAATGCTGAGGGACCGCTCATGATCATTGCTTCTTCGGGCATGGCCGAAGGCGGGCGCATTCTCCATCATCTTGAACATAGCGTCTGGGATGCTAACGCTGTTATTATGTTAACTGGCTATCAAGCAGAGCATACCTTGGGAAGAAAGATGCAGGAGGGGCGTGATCATGTGCCGATTTTCGGCCGTATGCATGAGCTCAAAGCTCGCGTTATTACGATCAACGAATTCAGTGCCCATGCTGACCAAAAAGGATTGTTTAATTTTGTCGCTTCTTTAAAGAATTTGAAAAAAGTATTCTTAGTCCATGCCGAACCTGAGCCAGCTTTTGCTTTTCAAAAATTGTTAGCCGAGAAGCTGCCTCAATTAGAAGTTGTTGTTCCGGAGCCGGGGCAAAGCTTTGAAGTTTAATTAACTAATTTAATTATATGTGGTGGATAATTCTTCTCATCGTTATAGTACTTGCCAGCTCTTTGCGGGTTATTAAGCAGTATGAACGAGCAGTAATTTTTTTCTTAGGAAAATATACCGGCACCCGCGGGCCGGGATTGATTATTTTAATTCCAGTATTGGAACGTATGACGCGCGTGTACTTGCGAACGGTAACAATGGATATCCCAACGCAAAAAATAATTACAAAGGATAATGTTTCTATTGATATTGCAGCTGTCGCCTATTACCATATTGTTGATCCATCCAAGTCGGTCATTGCAATCGAGAATGTGTATCAAGCGGTTAATCAAATCAGCCAAACAACTGTCCGAAATATTGTCGGTCGCTTCAGTCTTGATCAATTGTTGTCGCAGACAGGTGATATCAATGAACAAATCAAGAATGTTATTGATGCGCATACGGAACCCTGGGGTGCTGAGGTGACGGCAGTTGAAATTAAGGATATTGTGTTGCCGGATAATATGCAGCGGGCAATGGCTAGGGAAGCGGAAGCAGAACGCGAACGACGCGCTAAGATTGTTGCGGCGGAGGGAGAAATGCAGGCGGCCATGAAACTAGGAGAGGCAGCTGACGTAATGGCTAAGCACCCTGTTGCTTTGCAGTTGCGTACCTTACAGACCATGGCAGAGATTAGCACGGAAAAAAATTCAACTATTATTTTCCCGGCGCAGTTTATGACAACTGTCGCTGAAGCTGTGAAAACTATTAATAACGATTCTAAGGTTTCGTAGTTCACCCCACCCCCCCCCTGCCTGCCGCCTGCCTGCCGGCAGGCAGGGCAGGCAGGTAACCCCTC
>CALMNI010000036.1 GCA_937868555.1 uncultured bacterium
ATACTCCGCATGGAACTTTGTTAGCTTGAGCCGCTTGGGGTGTAAAAGGTACGCGACACCAGAAAAGGCAACGCGCGGAATGGCGGAAAGGAACAGTAAAACAGGGTTAAGCTTGCGCGGCTTTCCCTCAACCTTTTCGGTATCCTGGCTAACGGCCTCGACCTGCACCGCTTCTTTTACATCACTCATGCGCCGCCTCTTTCGCCAACTTCACCATTTCCCGCTTGGCATTCACCCGCTTCACCCGTTCCTCGGCGTTGTGCTCGCGGCGCGCGGTTTCCATGCACTCAGTGAATTGCCGCATATCCGGGCTTGATGGATTCAAGTCCATTTCATAGTCGGCAATCTTGCGCCTCACGCCATTCGGCATATTGTAATAGGTTTTCCCGCCCTGGACAAAAAGGACACCGCCCGCATGGCAGCCGAGCGCGTTGTCCTTGGCCCTCTCCTTGGCTTCCTGCTTATGCTTTAAGTACGCAAAATGAGTAAATGATATTCCCTGCCAGATAACGAAGGCAAGGAAAAGGATAACGAAAATAGTCGCGAGTTCTTTAATTATTACTGTTAGCATTTTTATACTCCCTTTGCATCAAAGCCAACTTTAATTTCAATCGGCCCCGTCTGCTCGACGCGGTCGGTAAAGATAGCCTCGGTCTTGCCAAGAAGCTCCAAAGCCTTGACGCGATCCTTGCGGGATACTCCGATAATCTCGCCGTCCTTGTCACGGTATACGTCAGTCTCAAGGTCATCAAAGGCGATCTTTTCAAGCTCATAAACGACCCTGGCCTTGCGTTCTATCCTTTCGTCTTTTCTTAAACTTAGAAGCCTTTCTTTTTCTGCTATAACATTAGGATTCTTTAGCAGACGGCAAGCGCTGACCGCCGCCGCTTCGTCGGTTGTATTATTACCGTAAACCGCTTTATAAGCCCGTTTGCCGTTCCAATCAATGATATATTCAGCTGCAAACTCTAGCATTTTGTCGGTAGTTTTTTGCGGCTTCTTTTTTGTTTCACGTGAAACTTTCGCGGGCCTTCCGCGTTTCTTGGCCTCTGCCACTGGTAACCCTCCGTTATGCGATTATAATAGCTTAGTTTGGTATAAAAAACAAGGCTTATTTTAAGTCTCCCGTCTTAAACTGGATTGATCCACAGCAGGGGCAAGCATATGCGCTTATCTCTTTGCCACGTTCAATGGCGCTTAATCCCATAGGCAATTGATTTCCGGGGATTAAATCATATCTTTTTTCAAGCCCTGCGAAAAAAGGACCACGTTCAAACCCTCGAATCTCTATAAACGGATCTGGGGCTGGTCCATAGTATTCACCGCAATCAGGATCGCCTGAATGACCGCATTCTGGATTTAAGCACTTCATCTTTTCACCACCTTTACTGTCTTGTTTTTAAGGTCAACCTCATAGATTTCATCGTCTGCGTAAAAATTGCCCTTTACAAGCGTGTTTAATGTCTTGCCGCATGAAATCACGGCAGCGGGCGTTCCGTTCGCTTTACGGGCCTTTGTGATGCGTTTGGAGAGGTTTTTAGCGCTGGGCTCCTTTGCGGTTTTCACCCGGCTACTCCTTTACCCTGTTTTTCTCGACGATTGCCCGCATAATCGCGTCGATATCAAGGCGCGGCTCTTCCCCTGCCTTCCACCGGCTCCACCAGGCGCGATACTCTTCCGGCGTCCCGTCTTCCTTTCCCGCGTACTTACATGCAGGGCATACGCCGCTTGACGCGCTTATCGTCCCGCATACCGGGCATTTAGTATCAAATTGCGGCCCTGCCAGGGTATCGAGCTTGAGCGCTTTGATCGCGTCTACAACCGATTTGAGATCGGGCTTCCACATCGCGGGCTGAGATATGACCAACTGTCGGAAAAGCCCGTCTAAGTCTGACGGCTTTATATAACGCAACTCGTCGATAATGAGCTGCACTACGGTTTTGTTTTTAACCCCGTCGAAATAATCGTCAAGGGCTTGGATAAACTCGGCAATAGTTTTCATAGTCTGAAATCCTCCGCGTTAAAATGATACACGCCCTTTGATCCCGCTTCAACCAATTCTTGCTTTTCTGCCTCGCGCGGTTTCTCAAAATACCTTTCCGCCGACTTTAAAAAATTAGGCAAGCTCTTAAAAGCGTATCGCGTGTCAAATCCGTATTTTTCAGGATCGTCTATAACCGCGTTGTAGTTTTCGATTGCCTCGCAGAGCTTGTCCGGGCCATAGACAAGCATACGAAGGACTACCTCCCTTTCCTCATCAAAGAGATTGAGAAAAAGGCGACGGAAAGCGGGGAGCTCTGGCTTGCTATTCCAACGCGCGCGTAAAGTCTCGAAGGTTTCGGAAGGGTTGTTTGGGTTGTACGTGGTTTTTGGTCGCCTGACTCCCGGCTCTTGTATTACATCTTTACCAGGGTCAAAAAAAACAGGCGTCTCTTTATTATTATCTACTCTTCTCTTCTCTTCTCTACTCTTCTCTATTCTGTTGGTTTTCTCCGCGCCGTTTTCGGTTTTTTCCGTGGAGTTTTTACGTTTTTCCGCGGAAGTTTTCCCAAAGCTTCTTTTTCGCTCCCTTTCTATGGTAACGCGCCCGATGTCTTCCTGGGTTCTATCGGTAGTTACAATCCCGTCAACATAGTCAATAAGCCCGCATTCATCGTCATTTGCAAGGAATGAAAGGAAGTCGTCAAGGGCGTCGGTTGTCATACCCAACTCACAAGCGCATGATGCGCGGACAACTTTACGCCCAAGGTCAAGCCGCGCCCCGGAAGATCCCGCAATCATTTCATTAAGCGCCCAAAATTGCCCGTATCCCGTCCACCCATATCGAGCGCGCAGGGCTTTCATTTTTGGGTGGTTCCGGGAGTCGTTGTCATGGGAAAAGTACGGAAGATCGTCTTTCATTTGAAAATCTCCCGTGCAATTGCGACCAATTGCGGCATATATCCCTCTGCCTCTGCATAGTCTAGCGTGTCCATGCCGCGATTCTTGGCCCGTTCGCGCAAGTTTAT
>CALMNI010000037.1 GCA_937868555.1 uncultured bacterium
GAAGGAGGGACTCGAACCCTCACAAAGTTTCCTTCACAGCGACCTGAACGCTGCGCGTCTACCAATTTCGCCACTTCGGCTGAAGTGAAAATTATTATTTTTTAAAACTCCGCTCCACTTTTAGATACCAGGCCGCTGCGCCGCTGAGGCGGTCGCTAGGATTTTCAAGAAAGCTTTGGTTAAAGCCTTTTAGTTTTTTACTTTGAGGATACACGTATGCCTGCCAAAAGAGGGGGACGGCTGGCATATCTGCATTAAATGTTGCCAAGAAAGAATTATAGCGGCTGGCGATTGTTTCGGGATTGGCGGCAGTACGCGCTTCTTCGAGCGCTGTATCGGCAGCACTGCTTTTGTACCCACTGATATTACCGGGCGCGTCAGAATGCCAAAAGAGATAGGGTTCGCCCCCAGCTAATGCTTCTGTATATACTAATACGTCAAAACGTTTATTCGCAAGAGTTTGATCTCGTACAACAGCGTCGTCTTGGATTGTTAGTTCAACTTTAGCTCCTAGACTTTGCCAGTCTTTCGTAAGCGCTTCTGCGCTGGCTTTAAGACTGGTTGGAGCAATAAGCGGAATAATGAGGCCGGCGTTATTTTTCATTCGCCAGGTACCAACTCCTAACCGTACAATATCACCGGAATTTTTTGCACTTTTAGCAGCTTCAACTTCTTCAGAGCTAAGGGTTCGTTCTTTCCAACCAGCGTTGTCTAAGAGGATTTTTGCTTCTTCCTTGGTGAGCGGGGCAATAGCCGAGGCTGGCTGATTATTTGGCAAAGGGCCGAGGGCGGGGATGGCAGCCATGTTGGAATTGCTAATGATTGTTGATCTGTCGACTGCGCTCAATGCTCGGCGCACAGCGGCATCGGCAATGGGTCCTTGTGATTTTAAGTTAAAGAAAGCGGCGCTAAGATTGGGCTCGGCAATGGCATTATAATGTAAAGAATTTTTTGCAATAATCGTATCACCTAAATCAGCCGGCAAGTATGACATGCCATTGAGCTGGCCGTTATTAAGAGAGGCAATCATTTCTTCTGGACTGGGAAAGAATTTAAAAATAATCTCATCAAGATACGGCTTAGCTCCGTAATAGTCTGGGTTTCGTTCTAAGGTAAATGAACGAATGGTCCCGGTTTTATTTTTTACGAGTGATTTAAATCTATATGGCCCCGATCCTATTGGCTTAAGATTTAGTTCAGCTAAAGGGATAGTCTCTGAGCTAACTCCTTCCCATTGCGAGCTGGGCAGAATACCTACATCTAGCATGGCTGGAAAACGTCCGAATGGTTCACGAAGAGTAAAAGAAACGGTTTGGTCATCTATTTTTTGGACTATAACGCCGCTAAAACGATCGCGCAGCGGCGATTTAAAGTCAGGGTTTTCAATGGCATTAAACGTAAAAACTACATCATCGGCAGTAACTGCTTCTCCCGTGGGCCATGACGCTTTTCTAAGATGGATGGTATATGTTTTGCCGTCCTCTGAAAGAGAATAGTCTTCCGCTAAGTCATTGACTGCTTGTCCTTTGCCATTAACGGAAAAAAGGCGAGAAAAAATTAGTTTCTCCAAGTCCCCATCTACGTCGTTGAGCGATGCGTAGAGCGGATTAATATAACGGGGATTTCCCACAGCCCCTTCAATGTAATCACCGCCTGCTTTAGGGATAAGGACGACATGATTTTTATATACTTGGATTCCCATGTATATAAGGCTTGCCCCCATAAGGGCAACGCAGACGCCAAGCAGCCATCGCTCAGGTTTATTAATATAACGAGTAATATACTTAAGCTGACGCAGAGAGGGAATACGCGATTTTGACAGCTGGAATACTAGTTGTTGATCAAGATTTTTGGGCGTTGATCGCCGGAAAAAAGACATTGTTTATTCAATAAACGCTTCACGCTGTATTGGTGTAATATCAAGGCAGCGCGCAGTAGTTGTGTCAATAGTAATTATAACCCCATTAAGAATAGCGCGGCCAGCCGATGCTAAAGCATGCGGTTGCCGTATTTGGGTGAGAAATGTCGCAATAATAGGCGAAGCTTCAATACCAATAACACCGTCAGCTTGGCCAGTCATGCCGACATCGCTAAGATAGGCGGTTCCGACAGAACTGATTTGTCCGTCAGCCGTTTGGACGTGTGTGTGGGTTCCAAATAGGGCGCTGATTTTTCCATTAAGGAAATGGCGAAGAGCAATCTTTTCCGAAGTCGCCTCAGCATGTATATCTACTATTATAGCAGAAAATTTTTTATTTGTAAAGCTTTCAAGGATTTCTTCGGTTTTTCTAAAAGGACATTCATAGTGACGGGACATAAAGGTTCTTCCTAATAGATTGATGATAAGTATATCTCCCTTGGGGTGTGAAACGATTTTATAGCCTTCTCCGGGAGCGTCTATGCCATAGTTAGCCGGTCGGATAATGGGTAAGGCGCCAGAAAAGCAAGCTTCGATATTGGTAGATTGATCAAAGCAATGATCGCCTGTTGTTAAGAAATCGATGCCGTTGCTTAGCAGCTCTTGCGCAGTTAATAATGTAATACCGCGTCCATGGGCAGCATTTTCTCCATTGGCTATTACAAGGTCAAGCGAAAATTCTTTTTTAATTTCAGGAAGCAACTGAGAAATGGCTTTTCGCCCGAGCGACCCAACGATATCGCCGATGAATAAAATATGTAAGTTGTTCATGAAGAGAATTTTTAATTTTTAATTTTAATTTTTAAACGCAAAAGTGATTGCTGTATCTTAAAAATTATAACCCGCCTGCCGGCAGGCAGGAATTAATAATTTTATCTCGCGTATTCAATAACTCGAGTTTCACGCAAAAGGTTAACTTTGATTTCTCCGGGATACTTAAGTTCTTCTTCAATTTTCTTAGCGATGTCTTTGGCCATTTCATGCGCTTTAAGATCGCTGACTTCTTCCGATTTAACAAAGACTCGGACTTCGCGGCCAGCTTGGATAGCATATACTTTTTCAACGCCGGCAAATGACTGCGTAAGCTTTTCAAGTTCTTCTAGGCGCTGTACATATTGTTCAAAGCTATCATGGCGGGCGCCGGGACGAGAAGATGAAATAGCGTCGGCGACTTTGACAATCACAGTAATAAGGTCCTTTGGATGATCTTCGTGGTGATTTTCAATAGGTGCAATAACAGCTTCGCTTAAGCCGAATTTGCGGGCAATTTGACCGCCAATTTCTGGATGGCTGCCTTTGACTTCGTGGTCGACAGCTTTGCCTATATCGTGCAGCAGGCCGCCTTTTTTCGCCGTACTAACATCAGCGCCGAGCGATTCAGCTAATAGTCCACACAAATGAGAAACTTCAACGGCGTGCTTAAGGGCATTTTGTCCGTAGCTGGTACGATACTTAAGGCGTCCGATAATTTGAATCAGTTTAGGATCAAAACCCGTAATGCCAAGCTCATATAATGCTTCTTCGCCGGCTTTTTTAATATCAATTGCTAAATCGCGCTTGGCTTGATCAACCGCTTCTTCGATCTTAGTTGGGTGAATACGGCCGTCTTTTATCAAATGTTCAATCGCTCGTTTGGCAATATGGCGGCGAATGGCAGAAAATCCAGAAATAGTAATAGCATTTGGGGTATCATCAACAATGATTTCAACGCCGGTCAATTGTTCAATTGATTTAATATTGCGGCCTTCGCGTCCTATGATTCTTCCTTTCAAATCGTCGTTTGGCAAATCAACGGTTGTTGTCGTGAGCTCAGTAATGAAATTAGAAGAAAGGCGCTGCATGGCCGCTCCGACTAATTCGCGGGCTTTTTCATCTAGAGTATCGGACGTTTCATTCTCTAGTTTTTTTAAACGGGAAGCTAAAGCTTCACGGCAATCTTTTTCAACCCGTTCCAATAGTTTTTCCTGGGCTTCGTTTTGGCTTAAGGAGGCAATCTTCTCAAGAGCGACAATTTGCTCTTCGCGAATTTTGGCAATTTTTTCTTTAGCTTCTTCAACTTGAGCTACTTTGTCATATAATGCTTGTTGCTTATCTTGCAATTCAAGCAATTTTTGCGAAAAAGTATTTTCTCTCTGTTCAAGACGCTGTTGCAAGGCTGTTGTTTCTTTGTGTCGTTCATCGGTTTCGCGCTTGGCTTGTTCAATAATTTTAAGAGCTTTGTCTTGTGCTTCCAAAATTATTTGTTTTTCCTTTGTTTTGCTTTCAGCCAAAACTTTTTCGGCTTTGAGTTCGGCGCTATTTACTTCAGTAAGAGCGCGTTGTTTGCGCAGCCAATAACCCGCGCCCAAGCCGGCCGCGGCGATAAGTATGTATAAAATATAAGGCATAGATGGTTTTCCATCCGCCCGCACAGTAAGTGAGAAGCTAATGTTAGCCGTTCAGGCTAGAACACGGGTAGTATCGAAGTAAGAAGGTTCAGGGAGAAAATTCGGGAATATCCCTAACATTAGGATAAACTACTAAAGAATGGTAGTTCTGACGATGCGGTCGGTACGGACATTAATGATTAGGTTTCATGTATACCCTATCACGCCCCTAAGGGCTTGGCAAGGCCGGGGAACGAGTGGCTTTTTTAGAGGTGCTAGGATATAATTCCAGTGAAGAAAAATATCTAAAATTCAAAAAATAATCTCTCCTTATGGCCAAATCTCTCCCCGAGCAGTTTTCTTTAGAGCGCCCTTTATTAGTATTTGATACGGAAACAACGGGCTTATCAGTTTCCTTTGATCGCATTATCCAATTGGCATACGTTAAATATGGCATAGATGGAAGCATAGAAGAGAAGACGTACCTCTTTAACCCTCAAATGCCCATCCCGGCTTCGGCAACCGCTGTGCATGGTCTTACTGATGAAAGCGTCAAAGACGCTCCTCTTTTTAAGGATGTAGCCGAAGAGCTTTTTGAAATATTTTCAGGCTGCATTTTTAGCGGCTTTAATGTGATAGGGTATGATCTCCCGTTGTTACGTCAAGAATTTTTGCGTTGCGGAAAAGATTTTACGTATAGCGCGGCTGATATTATAGATGCCAAAGCGATTTATCATTATTTTGAACCCCGAACCTTATCGAGTGCATATCGTTATTATTGCGGCAAGGAACATACTGAAGCCCATGACGCCATGGCTGATGTAAAAGCGGCGGCAGAAATATTGCGCGCTCAAATTGATCAGTACGGAGTTGATAAAATCAAAGAGATCCAAGCATCTTCGGCGGTTGAGTATGTTGATGCTGATAGGAAGTTTTATTGGCGTGACGGCCAGGTGTGTTTTGCTTTTGCCAAGCATCGCCATAGGCCTTTAGCGGCAGTGGTTGAAAGTGAGCCGGGTTATTTAGAATGGATGTTGGCTCAAGATTTTTCACCTGAAGTAAAAAAAATTATTAAAGATGCTTTGTCGGGAATTTTCCCTAGCCGTTAATATCTTCAGTTTTTATTTCTAATTCTTACCATGATTACTGATGCTTCCACACTTTCTCCGCAATCCCGTGATGAAGATGCCGCTGAAGTCGGCTTGCGTCCGCGCGCGCTCGCGGAATATATAGGCCAGGAAACCGTTAAGGCTAACTTGGAAATTTTAATTGCTGCTGCTCGCCAGCGACAAGAAGCGATTGACCACATCCTATTATATGGAGCGCCTGGCTTAGGTAAAACAACATTGGCTCATATTATTGCGCGCGAATTAAATTGCCAATTGCGGGTTACGTCAGGACCGGCTTTAGAGAAACCCGGTGATTTGGCGGCTATTTTAACTAATTTAGCTCCCGGAGACATTCTTTTTATCGATGAAATTCACCGTTTGCCTCGTACCGTTGAAGAAGTATTATATCCGGCAATGGAAGATTATGCTTTGGATATTGTTATCGGTAAAGGACCTTCAGCTAAAATTTTGCGTCTTGATTTGCCCCGTTTTTCCATCATCGGCGCGACAACCCGAGCTAGCCTTTTGTCATCGCCTTTACGCGATCGTTTTGGCATGACATATCATCTTGATTTTTATAGGCTTGATGATCTTGAAAAAATTATCAGCCGCAGCGCCGGCCTTTTGGGAATTGATGTTGATGCCATATCGGCAAAAGCCATCGCAGCCTGTGCTCGGCGTACTCCTCGTTTAGCAAACCGCTTATTACGCCGCGTTCGTGATTATTCCGAGGTGAAGGGCAGCGGAGTTATTGATGCGGACATATGCGCCCAGGCATTGAGTTTGTTGGAAATTGATCCGCTCGGACTAGATCGCATTGATAGAAAGATTTTAGAAACCATTATTGATAAATTTTCGGGCGGACCGGTCGGTATTAGCACAATAGCGGCCGCCACAGGCGAAGATTTGGCGACGATTGAAGAAGTATATGAACCGTATTTGCTGCAGTTGGGTTTTTTGAACCGCACTGCTCGGGGCAGGGAAGTTACTCCTCGAGCGTATGAGCATTTAGGCAAGATTCCTAAAATTGAAAATTAAATAGGCTTGGCCTATACTTAAGATATGTCTTTCTCCCTCTCACTCTTATTTTATCCCTATCTCCTATTTATTGCTGTTTGGGTAATTTTAAGTTTGGTTGGTTTTTATCATTTGCTGCGCTTTGGCATTAAGGGCTTGGGAACTTTGCTCTTAGCAGTTGTGTATTTGGCTGGTGCTTTGGGACTTTTACAGTTATCGTATGATTATCTTGTTGCTATTCCTTGGGAAACAAGAGTTTCTATTTTGTCGCCTAGCGTCACTATGCCTTCTTTTGAGATTCCTAAATACTAAGTATGTTATCAGCCTATCGATTAGCCGGCCCTTTGCCTGGAGAAAAAGTTGTCACTATCTTGCATAGGGATATTTTCATTGTGCTAAAAAGAATTTTGCTTTTTATTGTGTTGTTGGCTTTGCCTGTTGCTTTGTTGTTTATGTTGAACCGCCTTTTCCCCGCTCTTAATCAAGGATTAATTGTTTGGCCAATCATCGTTATGTCGGCTAGTGCTTACCTTCTCTTTATTTGGCTGCTGTTTTTCTTTTCTATTATCGATTATTTATTAGATGTGTGGATTATTACTGATCAAAGAATTATAGATATACGCCAATCGGGATTTTTTTCGCGCACTATTTCTGAATTGCGCCTGTCCCGCATCCAAGATATTACGAGTGATGTTAGCGGAGTGTGGGCGACTATATTTAAATACGGAAATCTTAAAGTACAAACAGCCGCCCAAGAGGAAAAATTTCATTTTGAAGAGGTTGGTCATCCAGAACGAGTTCGAGATTTATTGATTCGCCTTTCTTCGGTGCATGAAGCAGCACCAGCCCCGGCCCCCAGCCTTTCCCGCCATGAAGTTGCGTGATTTCAATTACGAATTGCCAGCCGATTTAATTGCCCAATCACCGGCGGCCAAGCGCGACCAGTCGCGGCTTCTCGTTCTTAATCGTAAAAGCAATCGCCTCGAACACAGGCGCTTTTTTAATATTGTTGAATATTTAGAGAAGGGAGATGTGTTGGTTATCAATGATTCAAAAGTGATTCCGGCCCGTCTTATAGGAAAAAAGCCAAGCGGAGGAAAAGTTGAAATTTTTTTATCAAAGCCTTTGTATAAACAAAAAAGTAAAACTGAAATATGGGAGTGTTTAATCAAGGGAAAACATATGCGTCCGGAAACTGAAGTCATTTTTTCAAAAACATTCAAGGCTATTATTATTTCTAAAGAAGGCGATGTCTGGACGGTATCATTCAATAAGCAAGGTTTAGCTTTTCAACGAGCCCTATTGAAGTACGGCTTAACCCCCTTGCCGCCGTATATTAAGCCGGGAGGAGCAGAAGATAAAAAGCGCTATCAAACGGTGTACGCTGAAAATAAACATGCTGGCTCGGTCGCTGCTCCAACAGCCGGCCTGCATTTTACGCCTCACATTCTTAAGCAATTGAAAAAGAAAGGAGTCATTATTAAAAAAATTACCTTGCATGTCGGACTGGGAACTTTTTTACCGGTGCGCGTTTCAAATATAAAAAAACACCGCATGCACGGCGAGTGGGTTGAAGTTTCTGCTGATGTAAAGAAGGCGATTAATGCGGCCCATGCTCATAATCATAAAGTCGTCGCTGTTGGTACGACCTCCGTCCGTTCTTTAGAGGCGGCTTTTATTGATTCAGCTGATAAATCATTCAAAGCCTCGGTTGAAATATTCATTTATCCGTCTTTCAAATTCAAAGCCGTTGATGCGCTTATTACTAATTTTCATTTACCGGAATCGACTTTATTAATGCTTGTTTCGGCTTTTGCCAGCCGTAAAAAAATACTCAATGCCTACGAAGCCGCCATTAAAGAAAAATATCGCTTTTATAGTTATGGTGACGCGATGTTGATACTATAATTTTTGGATGTAAAAAAGCCCGTATGCAAAATTGCTGCATATGGGCTTTATAAAGTTAAAGCTTTAGGATGTTAAGCTGAGTTATGTGAATCGTTCTTTAGTATGTTGGTGATTGAAAAACCGTCTAAGTATTTTCCACCGTCTGATGCTTTCTTTTTGTCTGATGTGTTCAATCCTGCAATTTCTTTATATTTTCCAGACTCCCCGGCTGTATTGTTAGTTATCTGTAGGATGTCTGCTGTGTTTGAATTACTTTCAATTGTAGCTGAGAATGTAATTGAGTTTAAATTATAAATATTCGTGCAGAGACCGTCATTCTTATATGATTTTCTTAATTTGTCCTGCAGTGTGTAACCTGTGTTTAATCCGTTTGAATGAATGTAAGCTGCTGTGTTTTCTTTTAGTATATTTTCTTTCTTTTCTACAAATACGCTTCCTGTATTTTTTTCGATTTCTGCTTTATTACTATTTTGAGCTACCCCCACGTCTGTTTCCGTCTTCTTCCTGAGTGTGCTGCTGAAACAATAATCAACTTTACAATTTGAACATGTGTAATTTGATTTTTTAAGCGTGCCGTCCCTGCATGGGATACCGGCTGCATCGAATGTAATTGAGGACCCTGGTCCTGAGTGATCTATAGCCGCTTTGGCTATGATCATGCCTGTTGGATTGTTATTAGCTAATGCTGGGCTGGAATACATTATGAACAACAGCATTGCCAATGACATCAGAGGCAAGATGAAGATTCTTAATCTTATCATCAGTCTTTGATTTAGGTTTGAAAATCTACTAATTAAGATGTATTTCTTGTTGCTTACTAAGATATTGTTACGCGGGTATTTCAAAATTCTTTTGTAATTTTTTGGACCTCCTTCCTCTAAATTGTTAATGAAATTTGTTATTTATTATTATACTGTGGTTTTTTTAAAAAGGTCAAGAGCTTGGATTAGGGCTGCTTTATTGACAATACAAGACTACTATTTTAAAGTTGAGGAAATTTCCATTGCAGCGGTAACACGCTTTAAAAAATTATTTTAAAAATTAAGCTGAAGTATCAGCGTAAAGGAGTTATTGTGAGCGATATAGTCAAAGAAGAAAATAAAACAATTGAAACAGGGAATGGTCCGGAGTGGCCCAATCATAAGATTTCTATATATGGTGCGGGCAAGGATCATGATGTGGCCTCAGCGGCTATGAAGATATATAACAGCCGTTTTAATGCAGATATTACCTTATCTCGTTTTAAGGAAGGTGAAGAAAGCGAATTAGAAAAAGAAGCTTGGGAAAAAGAGGTGATTGAAGATTTATTTGCAGCAACCAATCATTTTTTTAAAGCCTACGGACTTTCTCCACTGCCCTTTGAACAGAATTCAGTACATATTGTTAGCAACAATATGATGAAAAAAATAATGCGTCCTTTATGTCCCTATCAGGCGCGTTTGTATAGAAACGATTGGTATACCTTCCGTCATATGGCCTATATTCTTCGCCAAGGCGGAAAGGGGGTATGGAATGATAAGGTGTTATCAGTCATGCTTGTCGAAGCGCTTGCTGCGATGATTGCCTATACGAATATTGAGATATTTGCAGACGGAAGATTTTTTGTAGTCGAAGGTTGGAGCGAAACATCGCCGAAAAAATCATCATATACCCTTGTGCAGGAAGCTATTCAAGAGTTAATTACGCAGATGATCCTAAACCGTTATGCTTTGCTGCATACGAACTATGCTCAAGATGCGTATTATTTTACGGATGGTGGGTTAGCAGCGGCATTTTTGATTTTTTTGATAAATAGAAAAGAGCCAGAGAATGCCGAGGGACGCTCATTCTTATTATCTCAGCTGGTCAAAAGTTATATTACGGGTGATCAAAGCTGGTTTCAAGTATTAGAAATTGACGAGGAGGAAAGAGCAATCATTGAGAATTTGGAAGTATCTGATAAGGATTTAAGGATGAAGCTTGAAACACGTTGGGATGAATTCTATATTTTCACGAAGTGCTGGAAGCATTATATTCCAGATCCACCAAAAACATTTTAAAATCAAACAATATATTTTTTAAACCGGATAAGCTGTTTTTCAGTTTATCCGGTTTTTGACAACTTACGTAAATGGCTGTACTCTCATATATTAATGAACATTTAAATAAAAGGAGTCCGCATTGGGACAAAAACATAAAAAAATATACATTGTGTTGGGTAAGAATTGGATAAAAAAAGGCAGGAATCCAGTCTTAAGCCCAGATTCAATAATAAGTGTATTGGCGTTGGGGTATACCCTTCAATTAGACACTGAAAATAGGCATATAATTATTTTTTCAACTGGCTTTACCGGAAAAAATAACAGGCTATCTGAAGCTGCCGCCATGTATGAGTTTTTTTTAAGAAAATTCCCTGCTGCTGCCGACAAACATGCGGTCTATCTTGAAGAAAATTCTATAGATACTTATCAAAATGCTGAAGAAGTTAAGAAGATATACGACAACCTGGCCTTAGAGGGCGAAGTGTATTTAATAACAGTCGCTTATCATATGGCACGGTCAAGAAGAATTTTTAAAAAAATATTCAAAGAAAAATTTAACGAAATCAGATCCGATGAAATAATTTTTAATGGTTCCCTAAATATAGGGGAGAAAGATTTGGTTCTTATTGAACAAAGGCAGAAAGATCTAACTTTTCTCTTCTGGGAACCTATCAAAGAAATATGCTTGCGATTACTTCTGATTTTTGACCGCCAAGGGAAAATGGTTCGATTGTTTACAAATTTTTGCCGCCGAAAGCAGTATATCTAATAATTTTATATTAGTAGGGTCATATCTTTTTAGAAATATTTAAAAAGATATGGCTCTTTATTTTATCCAAAAATCCCTATTTTATTGACATTTTTAAAAATTTCTTGTAATCTTAGATTATATTATTACTTCTTATATCCTTACATGAACATTACTGAGCTGGCTCGCATACTGAAAATCCCGCCTCAAGACCTTCGCGACAACCTTCCGAAGCTTGGTTTTGATATCGGTCAAAAGGCTATAAAAATTGACAATCATACTGCCAACAAAATCATTCGAAATTGGGGGATGTTATCTCGTCGTTTAGCCTCTCGTCGCGCTGCCGAGCCAAAAGTGAAGCTAGTCGCCCCTGAAGATGTTAAAGCTATTGAAGTTCCACCCTTTATTTCCGTCAAGGATTTTTCTGCACTGGTAAAATTGCCTATCAATAAGATTCTCGGAGAGCTCATGAAGAATAATATTTTTGCTTCGATGAATGAGAAAATTGATTTTGAAACGGCCGCTGTTATCGGAGCTGATTTGGGAGTTGAAGTATTGGCTGCTGGTGAAGCCACTGCTACTGATGAGTCGCAATCGGCGCAGGATAAAATTAAAACCTCGCTGGCTGAAAATGAAAATAGCGGTTTAATTGTCCGCCCGCCTGTTGTTGTTATTATGGGACATGTTGATCACGGAAAAACCAAGTTATTAGATACTATCCGCCAAAGCGATGTAGTCGCTTCGGAAGCTGGAGGGATTACGCAGCATATAGGCGCCTATCAAATCAGCCATAATGGCAAAGCAATTACTTTTATTGATACGCCGGGACACGAAGCCTTTACCGCTATGCGAAACCGCGGCGCCAAAGTCGCTGATTTAGCTGTGTTGGTAGTAGCCGCCGATGATGGCGTAAAACCGCAAACGGTTGAAGCATACCGCATTATCGAAGCGGCAAAAATTCCCTTTGTTGTCGCTATCAATAAAATTGATAAGCCAGAAGCTAATGTAGATAAAGTAAAACAGGAACTATCTTCAATGCTTAATATTACCCCTGAGGATTGGGGCGGTAAGACGGTGTGCTTGCCTTTATCGGCAAAAACGGGCGTTGGTACTAGTGATTTGCTAGACATGCTCTTACTGATGACTGATTTGCAAGCAGATATGTTAAAGGCTGACCCGAGCGCATCAGCGGTAGGCACCATCATTGAATCGCGTCTTGATAAGGGCGAAGGGGCAATCGCAACCGTGTTAGTCCAAAATGGTACTTTGCATGTTGGCGATCAAATTATTTTTAATGGATTTGCGGCTGGAAAGGTTCGAGCGCTTAAAGATTTCACGGGGAAAGCTGTTGAAACTGCCCAGCCCGGAACGCCGGCAAAATTAATAGGATTGAAAACCGTTCCGGCAGTCGGAGACATTTTAGAAGTTGGCGAAGGGGAGAAAGTTAAATCAAAATCTTATCAAGTCAGCCGTCCGACATTATCGGCGCCTATAGAAAACGATGAAGAAGCAGAGGCGGCTGCAGTTATTAATATTCTTATAAAAAGCGATACCTTGGGATCCGGAGAAGCGATTGAAAATTCGCTTTCTAAAATTGACAGCCAGGGAGTGCGGGTCGTTATCATTGCCAAAAGCCTTGGTAATATTACCGAAGGCGATATTTTACGAGCCGAAACTAATAATGCCAAAATTGTTGGCTTTAACGTTACTGTTTCTCCTCGAGCCCAAGTTTTATCGCGCGATAAAAAAATTAGCGTTAAGCTTTATCGTGTTATTTATGATTTGATTAGCGATATTAAGGGTGATATTCAAGAATTAGTTAAGCCGGAATTGGAGCGCGTTGATCTTGGCCGTTTGAAAGTCGCAGCAATTTTCCGAACAGAAACAAAATCGCAAATTGTCGGCGGACGCGTGCTTGATGGTGTTGTTAAGCTTGGCGCGCTTGTTGAAGTAATGCGCGATAAGGAGCAGGTCGGCGAAGGGAAAATCGCAAGCCTCCAAAGCGCTAAAGTAGAGGTGGGAGAAGTTGAAATCAACCAAGAATGCGGTATGCGTTTCGAAGGGAAGCCGGTCGTTGAAGAAGGTGATATTCTTGTTTGTTACGAATTTAAAGAAACTATTAAGAAAGTCGGCTAATGTCTCGCCTTGATCAAGTTAATTCATTATTACAGCAGGAATTGGCGCTGTTGATTTCACATCATATTCCGCTTGAAGGCGGCCTAGTGACGGTTACGCATGTTGATTGCTCGCCTGATCTTCGTTTTGCCAATATTTTTGTTTCAGTGCTTCCGGAAAAATTCGCCGGGACAGTTTTAAGCGGTTTAAGAAAAAAATCAGGATTTTTGGCGCAGCACTTGCGTCCGCGTCTAAAAATGAAGCGCATGCCTTCCTTTAATTGGAAGCTTGATACAACGGAAACTAAGGCGGCTGAGATTGATGAACTATTTAGCCTTTTGGGCGAAGAAGAAGGCGATGCCTAGTATGCTTATCGATGATATATATCAACAATGCATTGAGCGCATTATCACGGCAAAGCGCATCCTCTTAGTAACTCATATTTCACCCGATGGCGATGCCCTCGGGTCATTGTGTTTTATGATGGCTTGGCTAGATATGTTGCAGAAGCCGTATAGCGCCTATACCGCTGGCCCATTGCCTTCAACGTTATCTTTTTTGCCGGGGTATGATTTGATTTGCCTTGATAAAAAAGATTTGCCGGTAAGTGAATGTGATCTTATTATCAGCCTTGATTGCGGCAACGTAGCGCGCACTGGCTTAGTAAGCGAGATCAGCGGACGAAGATCGGACCAATTTTTTATAGAAATCGATCACCATCCTTCAGTTGAAAAAGTTTCTGATTTAGAAATACGCGACAGCAGTGCCGCTTCAACAACGGAGATTCTTCAAGCTATTGCCCATAGAGCCGGGCTTCGTTTAAATCCCGTGATGTCGCAATGCTTATTGACTGGTATTTCAACTGATACAGCAAATTTTCGTTTTTCAGCGACGAGCAATAAAACTATTGCTGCCGCTTCTCGAATGCTTTTGGGAGGAGCCAGCCTTTCAAAAATCGTTGACCACACATGGAGAACAAAAAGTTTGCCCGATTTGAAGTTATGGGGAACAGCGCTTTCCCGGCTTGAACGCCTTGAAAGATATAATATTGCTTATACAGTAATTACTCCGGAGGATTTCGCGGCAACAGCGAGCGATGAAGAAGCAATGGAGGGGTTAGCCGAGTTTATTTCTTCCTTGCCTGATGTCGCTGCAATTTTAGTTTTGCGGGATGACGGCCGGGGTTTTGTACGGGGCAATTGGCGAACTATCCGGGATGATATTGATGTTGGAGCTTTAGCAAGATTTTTGGGTGGAGGCGGTCATCGCAAAGCCGCTGGTTTTGCTCTGCCTGGGCGTCTTACCCGACGTGAAGATGGCTGGCAAGTTGAAAATTAAGTCTATCCGGGCTACTCTTATAGGGTACACATGATCACATTCCTCAACTAACATTGTATGTCTTCTGCTGTTGCTGAAAAGCATGACTCAAACGGCCCCTTAACTGTTACGGTTGGCGCCAAAAAAATATTCCAGGCAATTTATAGGGGAAAGCACCCTCATCATCATGAGGATGAAACAATACCGCGCCTGCAAGTTTCGGATTTGATTTCGAAGATGGCTTTTTATTACGAAAAAATTCGTAACTCGGTCCATTACACTGAGGAGCATCTGCTTCGCAAAGACGCAATTTTCCGCATTCTCAAGCGTCAGCTTGTTATTGAAGGCTCTATGCGCTTGGTAAAAACCGGCGATAGCCAAACCATTGCTCGGCATCTTCTTATTGAGTTGATTCGCGGCGGTTATTTGCCTAATAATAAATTGCCGGAAACAAAAGTTGATGATGTCGCCGGCATTATACATAAATATACGGCCGTACGCGCTTTGGCATTGGTTGAAAATGCAAGCCAATTTAATTTCTTTTCTGCGTCGGATAAAAAGAAAGAAGGGGATAGTTTTGAAACGCGCGCTGAACTGACTAATTGGCTCTTAGGCTTGGCGGCTTCTGATATTGAGGAGCACATAGGCAATGATGAAATTAGTCGGACGATTGTGCTTGTAATGTACCGTATGTTGGAAAAGCGCATTGAGCTGCCGGATTCCTTGCCTTATAAGCATGATTTGCCAATCCAAATTTACGTCGCAATCTATCGCAATTTGCTGAAGTTTGATGAAGACATGCTGTCCTTGATTTTATTCCGTTATTTTAACGGCGATTGGGCAAACCCGAGCGAAGCTTCTTTGAAAAAAATTGCCGCCCAGCTTCCTATTCTTAAGCGGGTCATCGGCGATCAGCTCGTCCATCCTTTATCAGCCCAGCTCAATCGCGTAGTCTCAACCTATACCGTATATTTCAAAATTCTTGAAGACGTTATTAGGGAAGATCCTGTTGGCATTTATGATAGTTTTACGGATGATCCCAAGGCATTCGGACGTAAAGTGCGGCAAGCTTGCTCGCGACGTTATTCTAAGGCCCGCTCGATATTATGGCGGGCGGCTTGGCGAAGCATTATTTATATTTTACTTACCAAGTCAATTTTTGTTGTCTTGCTTGAGGTGCCGGCAACGCAATTTTTCGGGCAAACGGTGCATGTTATGTCCCTAGTGATTAATATCGCCTTCCCGGCCGCTTTGCTTTTTTTGGCGGTTGCTGTAACGAAACTGCCGGGGGATGAGAATACGAAGCGTATTTTAACGGGAGTGGAAGAAATTGTGTTTAATGAAAAAGCGCGGCCGCCTTTGAAGCTGCGCAAACCTCGCGGACGCCATCGCGTCATGAATATTATTTTTACGCTTATTTATACCATTACGTTCTTTATTTCTTTTGGAGCTATTGTCTGGCTTCTTGAAACAATTAACTTTAGCTGGGTAAGCGTTCTTATCTTCTTGTTCTTCCTGGCTTTTGTCAGCTTCTTTATTATTCGCATTCGTCGTACCGCCCGTGAATGGATAGTCGTCGAAGCGCGGGAACATGTTTTCGGATTTTTGGTTGATTTCTTTTCCGTTCCTATCGTTGCGACGGGAAAATGGCTTTCCGGAAAGTTTGCCCGCTTAAATGTATTCGCTTTTATTCTCGATTTTATTATTGAAGCACCGTTTAAGATTTTTATTGAAATCGCCGAGCAGTGGACGAGATATGTCCGTGAACGAAAAGAAGAAATATAAATAATTTTTATGCAGCTATTTGATGTTGTTTTAATTATTATCTTGGCCGGTTTTGTTTTTTATGGTTTCTTTTTTGGGCTCATACGAACTTTCGGCGCCTTAGTCGGGGTTGTTGCCGGAGCCTGGCTGGCAAGCCGTTTTTACCTTGATGTATTTTCCTGGATTGCGAAATGGTGGCCGGGAAATCCTAATATAGGGAAAGTCGTCAGTTTTATTATTTGTTTTACGGTGGTCAGTCATCTTATTGGATGGGGCTTTGCTTTGTTTGAGCAGGCATTTAAAGTAGCGACCGTTGTTCCATTTGTAAAAATGTTGAATCGTTTGTTCGGCGCTCTGTTTGGCTTTATTGAAGGCGCCTTAACGTTGGGATTGGTTTTGTATGTTGCTGCCCGCTATTTGCCAGCCGGAACAATATTAGCCAAATGGCTTGATGCTTCCGCTATTGTCGCTTTCCTAATTAATTTTTCTAAGATTTTAGCGCCGCTTCTTCCAGAAATCTATAAGAAAATCCAGTCAATTATATAAGTATGCTATTTGACAGTCATTGCCATATAAATACCGAGGCATTTTCTTTAGATGCAGACCGCGTCATTAAGCGTGCCTTAGAAAATAATACTGCTCTTGTCATCATTGGTACGGACTATAAATCATCAAAGCGCGCTCTTGAATACGCCAATAAGTATGAAAGTGGAGTCTGGGCAGCTGTTGGCTTGCATCCACAGTCTTTGCGACCGTATACGGAAGAAAGCAATGGCGTTGTTAAAGAAATTCCGGCTGAAATTTTTAATAGCGACATGTATTCTGTATTATCAAAATTTCCTAAAACGGTGGCGGTTGGGGAAATAGGATTGGATTATGCCTGGCGCGACGGCGATACTGATATTAGTGTTCGCAAAGAAGAGCAGAAAAAAGTCTTGAAGGAGCAGCTACTGTTAGCCCGCCATTTTGATTTGCCGGCGATTATTCATTGCCGCCAAGCGCATGATGACCTATTGCCCCTACTGCAAACGTTCCGCCAAGAGCATAAAAATGAATTGCCTAAGGATAGGCCCTGGGCGGTTGTCCATTGTTTCTCGGGTGATGAAAATTTGGCCTGGGAGTATTTTAAATTGGGAGTTATTATTTCTTTTACCGGGCTGATTACCTTCAGCCAGCGCTGGGATGAATTGATTAGAAAGGTTCCCGAGGATCGTATTATGATTGAAACAGATTCTCCGTATATGACGCCGGAACCGCATCGGGGCAAGCGCAATGAACCAGTATTGGTTAAACATGTTGCCGAACGGATTGCCGAAATTCGCGGTACGACTTTGGAAAAAGTCGCTGAATTTACGACTAGAAACGCGAAAAATATTTTTAAATTACGGTAGGAAATAGACTATTTGACAGTTGAGCGTACGGTTGCTACAGTGAGAAAAATTTTACATAAGCAACAGATTTTTAAAAATAAAATAAGGGACATCATGCAGCCTCTATTAGAGAAGTTCGGGATTATTATCCCTTTACATTCAAGAAAAGGCTGTTTAAAAACAGTCGATTATTTTTTTGAAGATTTACAATATATTAATAGCAAGGATTTCACGGGGATAACCCAGAGAATAGCTTTGGTAATGATAATTGATAATTCGCAAGGAATTATTTCTCACGATGCAGTCAGTGAGAAAAAAATCAGTGACATGAGCAATGAGTTCAAGCAATTTTTTAAGCAATATCAAATCCCAACCTGCGACGTATCGAAAGAAGTATATCAGGGCTATGTTGATTTAAAATTAGGCGGATTGCAATTTGATGGATTAAGATTTTTGTCTGATGTACTTACGCCATTTTTTCGACTTGATACCTTGTTTTTAAAACAGCTTGTTTCTTTGCGTTTAATGCACTCAATCGATTCGTGGATTATTATGGCCGGAAATGGTATTGATGCGTCATTCCTTCTATCATCCATACGCACACATGAAAGATTGCCTTTATCTGAAAATACTATCCATTGCGGCAATAATAATTTAGAAATATATTGCCGATTGCCTCAAGTGGGACGTAATAGCATTGAGTCAAAGTTAATTGAAGAGAAAAGAGAATACAGGCATTTAACTTCAAGATTGCGCGGATGGAGAGATTCCAACAAGGAATGCACCGTTCAGTATAAGGGTGCTCGGACGGCTGTGTCTACAAATAATTCCTTTAGCAAGCGTTTAATCAAACAAAAGTCAAAAAAGCCAATTTTTTAAAAAAAGTAGCAGTTCTGAAG
>CALMNI010000038.1 GCA_937868555.1 uncultured bacterium
TAAAACCTTATCAAGAGACTTACCTTCTGTCGCAATAAAAATCACTGGCATGCCTTTGTCAATCAAGGCGATTGGACCATGCTTCATCTCCGCGGCCGGATAACCCTCGGCGTGAATATATGAAATTTCTTTAAGCTTAAGCGCTCCTTCAAGCGCCGTTGGAAATCCATATCCCCTTCCCAGGTAAAAAACATCTCGTGCGCCAATGAAAGTCTTTGCTAATTCAAAAATCTGCTCCTTGCTTTTTAATACTCGTTCCATGTATTCAGGAATTCTTTCAAGACCCTCTAGCAATTCTTTCATTCTATCCTGCGCAAGGTTGCCGTTTAACGATCCAAGCCTCAAAGCAAGGAGCAGAAGGGCAGATAACTGAGTGGTAAAAGCCTTAGTGGAAGCCACACCTATTTCATGGCCCGCGTGAGTATAGATCCCGCCGTCCGTAAGGCGCGCGATTGATGAGCCCACCACATTACAAATTCCGAGAATTAGGGCACCTTTTTCCTTAGCAATCTCTAGGGCTGCCAAGGTATCGGCTGTTTCCCCCGATTGCGATATGGCTATAACAATATCATTGCCGTCGATTATAGGATTACGATACCGAAACTCCGAAGCATACTCAACCTCAACTGGTATTCGCGCTAACTCTTCTATAAAATATTCTCCCGTAAGAGCCGCGTGCCAAGAAGTACCGCAAGCGACAAAAACAAGTCTCTTAGCATTCAAGAGTCGGTCTTCATAATCCGCTATGCCTCCTAATTTAACCGTATAATCTCCAAGCTTGATTCTTCCTCTGATACTGTCGGCTATGGCTTTTGGCTGTTCAAAAATCTCTTTTAACATGAAATGTTCGAATCCTCCTTTTTCAATCGCTTCAAGATCCATCTCAAGATTCTGAACTTCGGGTTTCCGAATATCATTAGTTATCGTCGTAACGTAATACTCTCCATTTCTGTTTAAAACTGCTATATCACCATCATCTAGGTACATAACACGTTGGGTATATTCTACGAGCGGAGCGGCGTCTGAAGCAACAAAAAATTCTTTCTCTCCCATTCCAATAACTATCGGCGAGCCTTTTCGAGCGACAATCAGCTGATCAGGTTCATCCTGGCTAATAACTGCTATTCCATAAGCTCCTGTCACTTGGCCGAGAGCCATCTGCACCGCTTCAAGAGTAGAAAGTTTTTGCTTCCTCATCTCTTCAATCAAGTTAGACAGAATCTCCGTATCTGTTTCTGATTGAAAACGATATCCCCGCTTTCCCAAAGCTTCCTTGAGAACCGCGTAATTCTCGATGATACCATTATGAACGATGGCGATTTCTCCGGAATTTGAAAAATGCGGGTGTGAATTTACGTCATTCGGTTCACCGTGAGTCGCCCAACGGGTATGAGCAATTCCTAAACCGCTCTCCGCATCAAGTTCCGCATCAATAATTTTTTTTAAATTCTCAACCCTACCTTTTTTCTTGTATATCTGAATCTTTCCATTTTTAAAAAAAGCCAAACCGGCGCTGTCATAGCCCCGATATTCGAGCCTCTCAAGTCCTTTAACCAGCAAAGGCAAGGCCTTTCTTGCTCCTATGTAGCCAACTATTCCACACATAAGTAAATATTTAACGCTTTATTTCCAAGAGACTATACCCGTCAATCTAGATTCGACCGTTTAATTGTTAATTTTATCATTGGCCCCGTCGCGCGGCATCAATAGCGGCGACATCAATTTTTTTCATTGTCATCATCGCATCAAAAGCGCGCTTAGCTTCATCTCCGCCGACAGCGAGCGCTTCCATAAGCGTACGTGGCGTAATTTGCCATGATACTCCCCAGCGATCCTTGCACCAACCACACTCACTTTCCTGCCCGCCGTTACCGACGATTGCGTTCCAATAGCGATCCGTTTCTTCCTGATCATCCGTGGCAATTTGAAAGGAAAACGCTTCGCTTTGCTTAAAGGTCGGTCCGCCGTTTAATCCAATACAGGGAATACCGCAGACAGTAAACTCCACTGTTAAAGCATCACCCTTTTTACCGTCCGGAAAGTCGCTCGGTGCGTAAAAAATGTTAGAGACTTTACTGTCCGGAAACGTCGCGGCGTAAAACTTCGCTGCTTCTTCAGCGTCCTTGGTATACCAAAGACAAACGGTATTTTTTGAAATCATATATGTTAGTATGTTACTAAAATTTTTTAATTAAATATTTCCGCTAACTTTGCGCGAGTTCGCGATCCTACGACGCCAAAACCAGTTGAACCCTTGGCAGCAATTCCATAGTTGATTTGGAATCTTTGCACCGCTCTTAAGGTCAAGGATCCAAAGCTTCCCGTAATTTTGCCCTCGGGATAGATCATTCGATCTTTAGCCAGTAGAGTCTGCA
>CALMNI010000039.1 GCA_937868555.1 uncultured bacterium
ATTAAGCAAACTATAAAAAAATTAGTAACAACGCGCTTTAGTCAAATCTTAACACTCGCTAATTCAAAGGTAGAAATTGTCGTCAGCTTTTTAGCTATGCTAGAATTAATGAAGCAGCGCACTATTACGGCTGACCAAGGCGCCTTGTTTGAAGAAATTGAGATTTCGAATTTTGTCATTTCGAAGGAGTGAAACGACTGAGAAATCTTTTAGTAACAAGATTCCTCAGCCGCTACGCGGCTTTCGGAATGACAGTAAATAATTATGAAGAATCTAAAATCACAACTTGAAGCTCTTTTGTTTGTGGCCGCTAAGCCTTTACAGCTTAAAGACATGGCTTCATTAACTGCCGCTAAGCCCGAGGCCATTAAAGCAGCTTTAGAAGAGCTTTCTAATGATTATGAGCGTGAGGACCGCGGCGTTCGCATTGTTACGCAGGCAACAACCTATCAGCTCGTTACGGCTCCCGAACAGGCTGACCTTATCAAGGAATTCATTAAGGATGAAACCATGGGCGAATTATCTCGTCCCAGCCTTGAAGCCCTTACTATTATTGCCTACAGAGGACCTATTGCTAAGATGGATTTAGATCGCATCCGCGGAGTTAACTGCGCTTTGATTTTGCGCAATTTATTACTGCACGGCTTAATTGAGGGAAAATTCGATAAGCAGAAAAATGAAACCTACTATAGCGTAACGGTTGATTTTGTACGTTTCCTCGGAATTCATGATGTCAGTGCTTTGCCAGAATACGAAAAATTACGAGCGCACGAAAGTTTGCAGCGCATGCTCGAAGATAAGCCGCTTTCGTAATACCTATGACCGGAATTTTTATTGCCCTAGCTGTTTTAGGCAGTTATGTATGGAGCCAACCGGAGGCTTTTTTTAGTTTTAATGCAAGCGATATTGTAATGCCGGCAACAATCACTGGAACCATCCCAGTCGTCTTGCCTATGGCAAGAAATGTTCCGCTTAGCCTTGATGTACCGGCGCCACTAATAAAGGCTAGTGCCAGCGCGGCTTATGACGAAGATAGTGATTTTCGTCTTATTTCTGATAACCCCGATGGTGTTCGTTCCATTGCCAGTATTACTAAACTCATGACGGCTTTAGTTTTTTTAGATCATAATCCGGGTTGGGATACGTCCTATACCATTTCTCGTAATGATTATCGCGAAGGCGGGAAAATACATGTTTATCCCGGCGACACGGCTTCAGTGCGCGATATTTTTAGAACGGCCTTAATTGCATCGGATAATGTTGCGATCGCCGCCTTAGTAAGTGCAACCGGAATGAGCGAAGCGGATTTTGTTGCGGCGATGAATGCCAAAGCACGCCTCTTGAATTTAAAGCACAGCGGCTTTTTTGATCCAACTGGTTTAGACGCGCGCAATATTTCAACCGCTCATGATATTGCCCGCTTAGCCAATGAAGCCTTTTCAAAACCGGATATTATTGATGCCCTAACGCGTTCTGAGTTTTCATTCACAACCAAAGAGGGAAGCGCTAAGCATGTGGTAACGACTGATCAGCTTTTAAAAAGCGATGTGCCAGGGGGAGTTACTATTGTTGCTGGTAAGACCGGCTATTTGCCAAAGGCCGGCTATTGCTTTGTTGGACAGTTTGAAAAAAATGGAAAAAAAATAACCACGGTTGTGTTGGGAGCCGATACTGAAGAAGGCCGTTTTAATGAAACTAAAAAGCTTGTTGATTGGGCTTTTAAGAACTATCGCTGGGAATAAAAGGGGAGTATTGATAATTACGGCCAAAAAAGGCCGTTTTTTTGTATATTTATTGACTTTTCTACACAAATATGCTATAATGTATTATTCGATCTTTGACAAGGTTTATGAATAAGAAGTGTTGTTTATGAC
>CALMNI010000040.1 GCA_937868555.1 uncultured bacterium
TAAAATTAAATCATTAGATGATTTAGACAAAAATATAAAAAACCAATTTGATGCACAAAGAAAAAGATTGGCAAATATTAAGCTTTTAAAAAGTGAAAAGGGCCACGATATATCTTTGCCTCAATTTAATTTTTTTACCATTGTAGTTTATTTAATTGGAAATGAAAGAGAGGATGCACTAACCTTGCAGCTAGCGGGAGTTATCAATAAAAAATTGATAGATAAAAGAAAAGGGAAGCTTAATTTCGATAAAAGAAAGCAGCTGGTACTAATTTTTCACGAAAATAATATTAAGCAACTTGATAATGAACAAATGCTCAAATCAGTTTTTGTGAATGATAGTATAATTGATATGAATATTAAAGAGATGGATGTTACTTGCATGCAGCAAAGAATAGACCTTTTTCATAAAGATGAAGGTTATGCGCCTGGACAATGCGGTCTTATATTAATTATGCCAGAGGATGGGAAGAGAAAAGAAGTTCAAGAAAAATTAAATTTTCTTTCAATGGTAAAGTATAATGAATATCCTAGATTCTTAGAGTCTAGTTACATAGGAATCGCTATTTAAAAAATAGTGACAGAATATGCGAGCCTGTTGTTTATTAATTTAAGCAACAGGCGTTTTTAATACAAAAAATCCCCCGAAGGGGATTTTTATTTTATATTATTTCAAAAGTTTTCTAAATTGATCTTCTTTAGTATAGGGGCCGATGATGGCAAGGTTAAGCCCCTTGGGATTAAATATTTGCTTGGCAACACGGCGAATATCTTCGGCCGTAATTTTCTTAATATCGCGTAGGAATTCACTGGGCGTTAGTAAGGGACGTCGATTGCCTTTTTGTTGAACGCGGAGCACAAGCTGGCGGCCATACCAGTTCGCAATATCATCCGGGCCTTCCAAGCCGAGAAGCATGCGTCCGCTAATAAATTGTTTAATTTTGTTAAGTTCTTTAGGACTGACTAATTCTTCGGTAAGACGCTTATATTCATGCATGATAATGCTGATCGCCTTTTCAATTTTATCCACCGGTACGCCGGCCTGCGTGGCCAAATAACCCGAGTCAGTATATTGTTCGGAACCGGTTCGTACGTAGTAGCAGAGTCCGTTGCGTTCCCGTAGGTTTAAGAATAAGCGTGAGCTCATCGAACCGCCGAGAATAGCGGCAATTAATTTATGCACTGATTCATTCTTGCCATTGTAGGCTTCAGTGCGGACGCCTAAACAGAGATGGGCTTGATCGGTTTTTTTATACTCAAGGCGAATGGCGGGGGCTGATTGTTTTTCTTTAACAGCTACCTTGGGCTTAGGTGCGCCTTTGGACCATGATTTGAAATAGCTATCGACGAGTTTAGTAGCTCCTTTAGGAATATCGCCCGCCAAGCAGACAAAAGAATTAGCAGTGCGATATTGGTTTTTGAAATAGGTGACAAAATCTTCGCGCTGGAAGCTGGCGATTGTTTCTTTGGTTCCAATGGTATCCCAGCCGGCAGGAGTGTCGCCGTATAAGCATTGTTCGAATACGTCTTCAATGCGCATAACCGGATTATCAAGATACATATTTACTTCTTCAATGATAACGCCTTTTTCTCGTTCAATTTCTTCGCTGGTAAAAGTTGAGCCTAAGAGCATGTCGGATAAGACATCAAGCGCGAGCTTAGTTTGCGAAGCGGCTACCTTAATCCAAAATCCCGTATATTCTTTGGAGGTAAAGGCATTATATTCTCCGCCGACGCGGTCGAGAAGGGAAGTAATAGTTAAGGTATCCGGTCGCTTTACTGTCCCTTTAAAGAACATGTGCTCAAGGAAGTGCGAAAGGCCGCTTGTTTTTTTATCTTCATATTTTGAACCAGTCGCAACCATCACTAAGAGCGCCGTTGTTTTAGCGCCGGGGATGGGAGCGGTTAAGAGATTGAGTCCGTTGGAGAGTTTGGTGAGTTTGGGCATAATGATTAATTTCAAATTTTCAATTTTAAATTCCAAAAATAATTTTTAATTTTTAGCTTGTTTAACACGTTTAAAAATTACAAAATTAATAATTAAAAATTATTTATTTTAACTTCTTACTAAGATACTCTTCTAAATCAGCAATAGCGATGCGACTTTGTTCCATTGTATCGCGATCGCGGACAGTAACATCGTTGTGTTCAAGACTGTCAAAATCTATAGTAATACAAAATGGCGTTCCGATTTCATCTTGGCGGCGGTAGCGTTTGCCGACATTGCCGTTGTCATCAAAATCAACGGCCCATTGTTCTTTAAGAGCATTATATACTTCACGCGCTTTGGAAACTAGCTCGGGTTTGTTTTTCAAAAGCGGGAAGACGGCCGCTTTAACTGGAGCTAATGTATATGGAAGCTTAAGATAGACGCGCGTATCTTCGCCATTAGTTTCTTCTCGGTAAGCAGATAAGAGAACGGCCAGAACGGATCGTTCAACGCCAAGGGAGGGTTCAATGACGTGCGGAATATATTTATTGCCCTCAACGTCGGTATAGTCTAATCCATGGTTGGTAAGATCGAAGCTGCCTCTATAGGCAAGTCCATATAACTCCTTTGTTCCAAAGGGATATTTATATTCGAAGTCGATGGTTTTTTTAGAGTAGTGGGCGAGCTCCTCAGCCGGAACTTCCAGCTCATTAATTTCGTTTTCATAATCAATGCCTAATTCTTTAATCCAGGCAATCATGTCTTTTCTCCAGTTCTCAAAATAAGACTGCCATTCGCTGTCATTATGCGGTTCAGGAATAAAATATTCAATTTCCATTTGTTCAAATTCCCGGGTGCGGAAAATAAAATTGCCCGGTGTAATTTCGTTGCGGAAGGCTTTGCCAATTTGGCCGACGCCGAAAGGTAGTTTTTTACGGACGGTTTCGGCAATATTTTTAAAGTTAATAAAAATACCCTGCGCAGTTTCCGGACGGAAGTAGGCGACGTTGGCCGTTTCTTCGGAGGGGCCGAGAAAGGTTTTAAGCATTAAGTTAAAGTCTTGAGCTTCGGTAAAGCTATTTTTTTCTTTACACGCCGGGCAGCTGCCCTTATCTTCCAATTGGTCGGCGCGAAAGCGTTGGTGACACTTTTTGCATTCAACGAGCGGATCGTTAAAAGTGGCGAGGTGGCCGCTGGCGGCCCATACTTTGGTATTGAGCAAAAGAGAGCTATCAAGACCGACCATGTCATCGCGGCCCCTTACAAAACGCTTCCACCACAGTTGCTTGATATTATTTTTGAGCTCAACGCCCAATGGACCGTAATCCCAGCTGTTAGCAAGGCCGCCGTATATTTCCGATCCAGGGAAAATAAAACCGCGCCGTTTGCACAGCGAGATAATCTTATCCATTAAATCTGATTTGTTTTTTTCCATATTATTCATTTAACCACAGAATTATATTATGTCAAAGATTCATGCTTTGCCTGATTGGCCGCTAACCCCAGGACGGCAGCGCAGAGGAGAGGGCCAAAATGCAGAGAGATTGGCCAATGATCAAATAAGCCAATGATTAATAAGGGAACCATAAGAACAAAAAGGAGAACTGCTTCGCCGCTAGCAATCCGCTTATATAGATTCCAAAGGCATAGACTTAGCATGACTAAGAGCAGCATAAAACCGATTATACCGATTTCAGAAATGAGGAGGAGAAAAATATTGTGTACGGGTTGGAAAAACCAACTAGGCTGTTTAGCTTTTGTATGCTCGGCGGCATCCAGTGTGTAGGTGCCGAGTCCGGAACCGAGAAGGGGATGGTTGGAAATGAGAGTGAATGATTGCGAAGCGGCATCAATGCGCTCATGTTCAGAAATTTGTTCAAGCCGTGTATCGCCGGAAAATCGGGGAGTAAAAAGATAGTAGTATTGGCTGGAAATTAAAGCTCCAACAATAATGAGAGTCCCCAGCCAGGCGGCCGCTTCTTTGAGCTGTATTTTCTTGTATATTATTTGGTAGATAAGAAGCCAAGTAAGCCCTACCGCGGCCGCTAGCCAGCTGGCTCTTGAAAAAGAAAAAATAAGTCCGGTGCTTAAGACGACAGTACTCACTATAATGGCAATATATTCCAAGGAATTTTTTTTATCTTGACGCGAGAGCCATAACCATGAGGCGATGATGAGTCCAACTGCCATCAAACCGCCAAACATATTAGGATGGTCGAGCGATCCATATGCTCGCAACCATCGTTCAATTACTCCATCGGGAGCGATGGCTTCAACAACGGAAGAGCCGAGGGTTGCTGAATCATGTGAAGCTAAACCGAAGAGAGTTGAGGCAAGGGTAGATTGGTTTAAAAATTGCCATATGCCCAGCAATCCTGAAACAGCAGCCCCGAGCATTACAGTAAGAGCATTCGAGCGCAGCGTGGCTGTACTGGTACTGATGGAATATGCAAGCATAGCGGCAATAACGAGTGTTCCTATTTTAAACGCAGAAATAGCGGGCGAGATGCTAAGAGGAATGAGGATAAGCAATAATATTCCTAAGGCCCAACTCAGCCAATAGGAAAACGTTTTATGAGGGCGAGAATTTGTTTTTATTGCCGAGTACAGAGAAGCAAGAAAGGCAGCGATGATGAGAATGTCGCTAGCATATAAGCTAAAGTTTCCATATTCCCAAGCTCCGCCATTGAGCAGCCCGCTATGAAAAATCCAGCGTGTTTGCAGGGGCAGAAAAAAGAGAGCTAGATATAAAAGATATTTTTTAAACATAGAAACTTAAAAATAATATAGATTATGCTAATCGCTGCATTCTAAGATTAAATTCATTTTTAAACTGCTCTCGTCTGTCAATCGTATGCAATTTT
>CALMNI010000041.1 GCA_937868555.1 uncultured bacterium
AAATGTAATAATACTGGGTAGAGCCTCCCTCCCTCTTGCCAACAAACGTTTTGCTGCGGGAGAATTATTAATTTTCTGCTTTACATCCGTATAATTGGACATGCGAATCTCTAATTCAAAAAATTTTGCATCTTTTAAAACTGGATCTTCATTTTGAAAACCAGGAATTCCTTCTACTACTTCTGCGGCTTTATTTTTGCCGGCTGGTGTGACATTGTTTTTTGCCATTTTTGAGCGTTTTTTATTATGATAATAAGAACTGAGTTATTAAATTAACATTAACGCCCTTATTTTGTCAACTATATTTTCTTTGTAAAATATGAGGCAACGCGGCAGCGGTAATAATTAATATTCCGCCTATTATTATAGAAAAAGTAAGATTTTCCTTAAAAACAACTAAGCCTAAAATGATGCTAAATATAATCTCTAACAAACCTATTAAAGATCCGATACTTGCATCAATATATTTGAAACCGGCAATAACAAGCCAAAATCCTAATAGTGAAGCTAAGCTATACAAGAGTTGCCATAGCCAAGGCATTGAAAACGCAAGGGCTAATTGAGTTTCTCCTAAAGCTAAGGAAAGAATAAAGTTAGAAATAAGAATAATAAACCAACTTAAGGCAACGACATACAACGGGGAATACTGGCCTGTTAATTTTTTTGAAAATCCAACCTCTCCTCCGCTCGCTACTCCAGCAACAACCGCCATTACAGCCGCTAACAGTGTGAAATTATCCAGTGAAAAAGAAAATACTAAATACATTCCAATAAGCGCAAGAAAAGAAGCAATGATTTTTATTATTGTAATTTTTTCATTGAAGAAAAGAAAACCGATTGCGTTCATTGTTAAAAACATGGAAACGAAAAAGAGCAAAGAGGCCGAAGCAATATCCATGTTATTAAAAGCATAAAACAGCGGAGCCAATGTCAATGATGTAAATAATAGAAATAATGAGAGCCAGCCCCAATCCTTCTTTTTAATTACTGCTATTTCTCGACGCCAGAACAATAAGGGAATTAGCAATAGCAATATACATGCCGCCCTCGTCCAGCCCTGGAAAAAGTTTCCCATTGCTGAACCAATTAATCGGGACCACATCCCATAGCTGCCGAACATTAAAGCGGACAGAAAAATAAGTAGGCTCCCCAGATTTTGCTTTTGCTTCATAATTTTCATTCTATAAGTATAGCAAAAACACCCTACTTAGTAGTAAGTACGATGTTTTTATAAACTCATCATTTTAGGCTCTTTTTAATATTGTAACAATACCCGTATCACCATTAACTTCTACTAGATCGCCATCATGTAATATCTTGGTTGCCCGTTCGGTTGCAAGAATGCAAGGCTTAGCCAGTTCGCGAGCGACAATGGCAGCATGCGATAAAACGCCACCGGCATCAGTTACAAAAGCCGAAGCTTTTTGCATCAAGGGCAAAAACTCCGGACGCGTCATTCCTGTTACTAAGACATCACCTTCATTAAACTCTTGCACTTTAAACGGATCAAAGACAATGCGCACAGTGCCCTGCGCCACTCCTTTAAAGGCCGAGGTTCCTTTAAGTTGATCAACAACATCTCCAGCAAGATGCTTTTGTACTGCTTCAAAATCAGAATCCGATAACAAAGAATACATATCCCCCTGACAAAAAATGATTAAACCCTTTGAGCGAATCTGTAATTCTTCTTTGCTGGGCAATTCTTTATTTTCTAAAAATTTCTGAATCTCTTCAATCGTTAAAAATTCGGCTATTTCTTTCTCATATCCATTGCTCTTGGCAATCATATGAGCATAGGCGCGCAAAGCAGCATCAACGGCATTAAAAAGATTTTCCGTTTTTAGACGAGCTTCGGTTAAACGAGGCGTTAATTGCTCTTGTAACTCGAGCGAAAGATAATCAACCGCTTTTTTCATTGAGAAATGAGGCGGGATGTGTTGATAAAATCTTTTCTGTAATTCTACTAAGTTAGAAAGATTGAGATTTTGTTTTTCTTCTAGAAGGCCAAGAATTTCAAATAAATCATCGGCCGTGCTAACGGTATCTTCTGACCAGCGGATGGCAACCGTTTTATCATTGGTAATTAATGATGCTGTAAATTTTCCATAGGCATCCAAATCTTTTTTAGCTACATAATTAGAGCTAACGCCCGTTTCACACACTAATAAATTTATATCTAAATTTTTGCCAATATAGGATTGCAAGCCTTTCGTATAGACATGATACAAAGAAGCAAAACCCGTCCGCCAATTACCGGACCAATTCTTAATCCACTGCTCTTTTGTAATGGCCTCTAGCTGTATCGTATTCATCTACGTTAAACAGCTTTTCTATAACTAGCTCCTATCTCATCTTCATTCTTTTCGCTAGTCTTTTTCTTTTCAACAACCTTTTCAGCATTTTCACCCCAGCCTTTTAGAGTTACTTTCTCTTCTACTGGGTTGTGATATTTGTCCCTGCCTTCAACCCTTGCTTCTGCATCTTCGTCAATTATAGACTCAGGAGAATAATCATACATCACTGGAGCTTTTTCCCCCTCCAAGTCAGTTCTTATTTTCTTGACAGCTTTTCCTTCAAAAAGATCCAGTAATTCTTTATCAGCTAACTCTTCATCAACGATGTCTTTATATTCGGAATCATTTTTTTTTTTTTTTCAAACCGCCCCGTTCTCCGGTATCCGGGGTTTCGTTCTGTCTTCCCTCTTCTTGTTTTTTCTTTTTGGCTTCACTGTCTCCGAAAAAGTCCGAGAATTTCTCAAATCTCATATAAGTAAGTTAAGTAATAATACCCTAATGGTAT
>CALMNI010000042.1 GCA_937868555.1 uncultured bacterium
TAGCATATCCAAGCTTTTTATGATGCTGCCGAAGCTCAGGCAGCTGCTCAAGGAGGCTTGAAAGATTTTTTGAGCGAGGCGTGGCGAAAAGAATTTTATAAGAAATCTCTTCTTGCTTTAAAAAAATCAAAAAAATTTATAGAACGTTATCATGGAACAGGCCAACAAAATCAAAGGGTTTTATATGATTTAATTCTTGAGGCCACGGCGATTAATAGGGAGTTGTTTATTCCATTTATGGCTTCGCAAGAGCAATACACGCGCTTGGTTGCTGAACATGTCTATTCGCTGTTTCCTCAGGCGCTTTCTGATATTGAGAAGAAAGAACTATTTTCCGCCTTAACGCAATCCGAAATGCTTTCGACGCTAGATTGCGAAGCTGAAGAATGGAATGCTGTGCGTATCAAGCTTAAAAGAAAATTCAAGGACAATATTCCGGGCTTACACGCATATTCTTTTTCTGAGTTGGAAAAACATGCAAAAAAATTCGGATTACTGGGAACAGCGGACGAGCTGCCGGCATGGACCAAAGAGTCCTTGCACGCCAAGTTGCTGAGGGATATTTCTGCTCATACTTTTTTTGAATCTATTATCGAGAAAAAAAGAAATTTGAAAAAAATTAAGAAGCAGTTGTGTGAGCAATATAATCTTTCGCGGTATTGCTTCGAATTGTGCCATGCGATTGGCTATATTGGCGCTTTACGTTTAGAGCTGCGCATTGCGGGCTGGATGCCTATGCTATATATCATAAGCAAGGAATTTTTTCCTCAATTAGAAAAATTTGTTCCCTATACAGTCCGTCAGCTCGAATGCATGCTGCCGGCGGAGATGGAGGAACTATTACAACATAACAAGGGGATTGATCCTGCCATATTAGATGAACGCGATGAGCTGATATTTTTTGGATTGTATGAAGGGAAAGAGGTTGTTTGGAGCGGCGACAAAGCACTAGAAATGGTTGAACGATTAGTCCCAAGCTTTGAAATTAATAATGCGTCAGTACTGAGCGGTCAGAGCGGCTGGAAAGGGATTATTACTGCTCCTTGTTGCGTTATTAGGTGGGACGCTGAGGATGTCCTTAAGGAAATTGCCGACATGCCCGAAGGAGCCATTTTGATTGCCGGACAAACCAGGCCGCAGCTTATGCCGGCGATACACAAAGCCTCGGCGATAGTTACCGATGAAGGCGGATTATTATCGCATGCCGCCATTATCGCCCGCGAATTAAAAAAGCCTTGTGTTATTGGAACAAAATTTGCGACCAAAGTTTTTAAAACTGGGGATATACTAGAGGTTAATGGGGATGCAGCAACCGTTTCGTTGCTTAAGAAGTATACTGCTTAGTATGGCTACTGAATTAACACTATATATGACGCGCGAGCATTCGCTCGCTTATGCCGGAGTATGGAACAAAGCCAATGCCGAGCTATTTTCCCGCTATGTCCCCGGAACGAATATCGCCTCTATGCTTTTTGCCCTGAATGAGGAAGGCGTATTAGATGTCTATTATGATATAGAAGAGCTTACAAAAACTTTTGCTAGTATTGGCGAAGCACTCTCTTCGAATCCATTACTTTTAGATCATATCATCACTGATTTTTACGCCGCTTGGAAAAAAATATTTACCTATAGTAATGGTCAGCAAGAAATTGAAAATAACCAGCA
>CALMNI010000043.1 GCA_937868555.1 uncultured bacterium
GAGGAGAATAATTGTAATATTATTTTTTACCCAACCTATCAATATTTCTTTCTAAAATGCCGTCGGTCGCTTTATTAAGAGCGGCAGTGCTGAAAATTAGTTTTCGCAAAACATTAACTTCAAAACCAAGATCAAATGCTTCAAAAGCACTTCCTAATACGCAGCCATCTGATTCCAAGCCGCACATATCAAGCTTTTTAATCCCCTTGCGCTTTAGAAAAGACAATAATTTCTTGGATTTAAAGGCAGAATATGTGGATTTAATAAACACACTGCCACTTTTTACGAAAGGCATGAGTTCAGGGACAATGTCTGTTTCCGGAGATGTAAATAATTTTTTCCAACCAAGTAAGCGTACAAATGGAGACTGGGAATAATTGATAAATTTCGTGAATAATTCCTCCCCATAATTCTCCTTGGAAATATGGCTAGCTATTAAAGATGGAAGTTTTTTGTTTTCCTTCTTAATAAAACCATTCTGCATGTCGATGATGAGGAGGGTTTTCATAAATAGGAGATTATGGCTTGATATTTTTCCATATCAATATATTAAATCTCAACTACTGGATGCTTCCCTTCCTTATTCCAAATAGGGTAAGTATTAAAATTTGTTTCCGGACTATTCTCTAATCCTATTTTTGCCTTATCGGCATAATGTTTTTTATAATATGCTGCTACATCAGGTCTATTTGAACATGACTGGCCACTACTATCCAAAGGGACTAAAACATGATTAATACCCCGCCGATGTGCTAGCTGCTTCATTTCTTCCAACACCGATTTAATAAGAGTGTCTCCGTCAAGGAAAGAAAAAAGATTTTGTTGTGGATTATTTGCCCTAACTACCAACGCCCTCTCTCCTTTCTCGGTTTTAGTTTCAACCACATTTAATGAACCAACAAAGCGTTCGTTCGCTTTATTTTTATCAAGAATAAAAGTATAGGAAACAATATTCTCAAATTCACCTTTTGCAAGCTTGCAATTTTGGTTACTTGTACATGCCCGTCCAAGATCCCCCGTAAATACGCGAAGAATTCCTTTCGAAGGCATTAAAGTTATTGATCTTGTTTTTTCAGAAATTTCACCTTTAGCCAAGGCTCTTAATTTCGCTGCCATGACAGTTACTATATTTT
>CALMNI010000044.1 GCA_937868555.1 uncultured bacterium
ACGCTTCTTCAGCTCGGAGAGATCCGGAAGCAGATACGCGCCGCCGCGGTAGTTGATGAACCACTCCGCCTTGTTGCCGTCCTTGAGCGCATTGAAGACCAAGCCGTACGCCTTGAGGTGATTGGCCTGGTCGTCGTCCATCGGGACGAGGAGGTGCTGCGCGCGCGCGATGGCGGGAAATGCCAGCGACGCCAGCGCCGCGACGACAAACGAGATCGCGCTGATTCGCCGGCGCAACGCCATGAGGAGAGACCGCACGTTTGGCATCAAGGAATGGAGTCGAAGCCGTTGGCGGCTTCGTGGCTTCGTGTGAGTCGACGTACTCCGCGCAGGCACCACCCGCGGAGCGCGATGCGCGGACAAATGGATCCCCGCCTTCGCTGGGATGACAAAAATCTATGTTACTTGGAAAACCAATAAATGAGGACATGGTCCTCCACCCCATAAAGTACCGCTGGGCATACGACTTGTATAACCAGGCAGTTGCTAATACCTGGTTCCCGCACGAAATCGCCCTGGGCGAAGATTTGCAGGACTGGAAAAAAATGACCGATGATGAACGACACGCCGTTACTTTCCTAATGAGCTTTTTTAACCCTGCAGAATTAATCGTGAATCGTTCGCTTGCTCTCGGCGTATACCCGTATTTAAAAGCACCGGAAGCTCACCTCTATATCGCTAAGCAAATGTGGGAAGAGGCCAACCACTGCTTGGCATTCGAATATGTTCTTGAAACGTTCCCAGTTGATAGGGAAAAAATATTTAACTTCCACCTTGAAGTGCCTTCAATGCGCGCCAAAGAAGCCTTTATTACTAAATACTTAACGCGCATGACCGATGAGCGCCTTAATATTGAAAGTGCTGAAGGCAAAAAAGATTTCATCCGCAACCTCGTCGCTTTTAATATTGTTATGGAAGGTATTTGGTTTTATTCCGGCTTCATGGTCGCCCTCAGTTTCCGCCAGCGCAATCAATTAAAAAACTTCGGTTCAATGATTGACTGGGTATTACGCGATGAAAGCTTGCACTTGAAATTTGGTATTAATTTGATTCTCAACATTCTTGAAGAAAACTCTGAAATCATCACGCCTGAATTCAGCCAAGAAATCCAAAACATTATCATTGAAGGCGTTACGCTCGAAAATGCATATAACAAAGATCTTTTCCCTAAAGGAATTCTTGGTTTGAATGCTGATTATGTTAATCAATATGTTCAATATGTCGCTGATCGTCGGCTTGAAGAATTGGGCTTCCAGCCTTATTTCAAAGCTGACAATCCGGCAAAATGGATGACTTCGGCTACTGACGTTTTTGAATTAGTAAACTTCTTTGAAATGCAAAACACGAGCTATGAAGTCGATGCTCGTGCGCACGGCAAAAAACCTGAAACAGAAAACGCACCTGAATAACATCAAACGCAAAAAATCCCGGCCAATGGTCGGGATTTTTTGTTCCAAATTAAAAACTTACTTGCGCTTAGCAGCTTTACGCTTCGGAGCGGCTTTCTTCTTAGGAGCAGCCTTCTTCTTCGGAGCAGCTTTGCGCTTAGGAGCAGCTTTCTTCTTAGGAGCGGCCTTCTTGGCCGGACGCTTTACAGCTTTTTTCTTTGCGGGCATAGTTGTCACCCCCTTTCATAGAAATGTTTGGGCGAGTAACCTCGCATCACTTTTTCATTTCGTATTTAATTATAGCACGAAAAAAGAATACACGGGAGAATTTTTTTTAAAAAATTAATTATTGCTTATGCGTTTCAAAAAATACAAAAAAAATAAATCTTTTTTTATTTTCCGATTCAAACTGGATAACATACTCAATTTTTGCCTAATATTAAAATAAAACTTCTCTACTCACCTTTTCTTTTTCTTTTTTAGAAAAAAATACTTCAACTAAAAAAATATTTTCTTTTCAGAAAATATTTTTTTGACTATTCTTTTTAAAAAGTTATCAACAGTTATCAACAGCTTCTCTTAATTTTTCCAGCGAAAAAGAATATTGTGCTAACTTTTTCTTCTCAGCATCTACCAAGGCCGCCGGTGCTTTTGAAATAAAATCCTGATTGTTTAATTTTGCATTTACCAATGCGATTCCTTGTAATACTTTTTCTATTTCTTTTTGCAGACGAACTTTTTCTGTTGCTGAATCAATGGCAGCTTCTAAATAAATATCAACTCCACGAATACTTACAAACAATGCATTGGGAATTCTTTCACCACTTTCTACAATAATCAATTCGCCTATACCGGTCTTTAAATTAACAATCAATGGCGCAGCGTGCTGCAAGGCCGGTGCCGACTCCGCTGCATGGATAATAGCTTTTATTTTTTGTCCGGGCTGCAATCGATGTTCAGCGCGCAAATTCCTAATCGCTCCTATAATATCTCGCACTAGCTCAAAAGAGTTGCTTGATAATGCAGAAGATTCGCCTTTCGCAGTCGGCCACGAGGCGACTAGCAAAAGCGAATCGCGACCAGCCAATTGCCAAATAGTTTCCGTAATAAATGGCATAAATGGATGCCAGAGCTTTAAGACAATTTCAAGAATATAATACAAGACAGAAATTTTTTGCGTTGAACCGTCAAATTTGCTGGCTTCAATGTACCAATCAGCCAAATCATCTAAAGTAAAGCGGCGCAGGCTTTCACCTGCTTGAGAAAAATCGAAACCTTCTATAGCGGAACTTACTTCTGTTATCGTTGTTTCAAGGCGAGACAAAATCCAGGCATCAGCTTCCGTCAACCGACTATAATCAATCGCTTCATTGTTATATTCTTGAGACAAAATATAGCGGCTTACATTCCATAATTTATTAGCGAAGTTTCTAAAGCTGGCGATCTTTTCTTCGCTGACGCGCACATCAACGCCCGGAGTATTTCCAATAAGCAGTGATAAACGAACGGCGTCGGTACCGTATTCAGCACCAACTACCAAAGGGTCAAGACCATTTCCCTTGCTTTTACTCATCTTTTTTCCGTGTTTGTCTAGTACCATTCCCTGTAAATATACCTGCTCAAATGGAATTTCACCTAAAGCAAAAAGCGACATCATTATCATTCTTGAAACCCACAAGGTAATAATCTCATAACCAGTGCCTAAAACTTGTGTGGGGTGAAAAGCTGCCAAATCGCCTAATTTTTTGTCCTCTCTAAAGTTATCGGGCCATCCTAAGGTTGAAAATGTCCACATTCCAGAAGAAAACCAGGTATCAAGCGTGTCAGGATCTTGCTTCCAACCCTCACCTTCGGGAGAAGATAAACCAACGTACACTTCTTCGTCTTTATACCAAACAGGAATTGAGTGCCCAAACCATATCTGTCGACTAATACACCAATCCCGCAAATTGCCCATCCAATCTTCATAGCGTTTTTTAAATCTGTCAGGAACAAAATGAACAGAGAGATTTTTAGAAGCTTCAAGAGCCTTTTCCTTTAAAGATTTCCCCCCGAAACGATCAAGCCCCTTGCTTACGGCAACAAACCATTGCTTTGAAGGAAGAGGTTCGATAACTGTTCCGCAGCGATAACATACGGAAATATTATGCTCAATCTCTTCTTCTTTTTCAATAAGATTATGGGATCGCAATTTTTCAACTATTGCTTCGCGAGCAGAAGCAGCTGTTAAGCCGCTATACTCCCCAAAGCCTTCATGTATTTTTCCTAGCTCATTAATAACTTTAACAATAGGCAAATTATTTAATTCAGCCATGCGCCAGTCAATAGCGGAATGTGCTGGCGTTACTCCCAAAGCACCGGTCCCAAACGTAGAATCAACTTCCCTGTCGGCGATAACTTTTAATGTCAACTTCTGCCCACAAAAATCGCCAGTAAACTCTTTGCCAATATAGGATTTATATCTTTCATCTTTTGGATTAACTGCCACGGCAGTATCGCCTAATTTAGTTTCCGGTCTTGTTGTTGAAATTAAAATTGGAAAATCTTGCCAATATTTAAAAGTATACAAAACAGTTTTTTCTGCCTTATACTCAACTTCATCATCAGCTAATGTAGATTGACACCGGGGACACCAGTTAACAATACGTTCGCCGCGATAAATTACTCCCGCCTCATACATATCAACAAACATTTTGCGTACGGCATGTTGGCGCGTTTCATCTAAGGTAAACGCTACTCGAGACCAATCCATCGAGGCGCCAAAACCCTTGATTTGGGAAATTATAGTTGCTTGCGTTTCGTCTACAAAAGAATGAACCCGTTTTAATAACTCGGCGCGACCAAGATCGTGGCGAGTTTTTCCTTCCTCTTGAAAAATCCGTCGCTCAACAACAGCTTGAGTTGCAATAGCTGCATGATCCGTTCCAGGTAGCCATAGCGTCCTATAGCCATTCATGCGATGAAAACGGATTAAAAGATCTTGAGTGGCAAGAATAGACGCATGACCTAAATGAAGACGATCAGTGATATTTGGTGGAGGGAAAATAATTGTATACGTTTTTGCATTTCCATCCAGTGGCAAATTATCCGGATTAAAAAAACCGGAATTGTTCCATAATTCCTTAATATGATCCTCGTGATCCGCGGGAAGGTATGCTTTAGGTAAGTCGCGCATATAAGTAGCTTATTTTTACCAAATTATCTGTGTTTTTGCAAGCCTATCAAATTGCTAAAGCCTTTATTTTCCTATATAATATCAACATATGATTACTCCAAAACGCCCTAGCGGCTTTCATGAATTTCTTCCAGCCGAGCAAATTGCCTTTGATAAGATGATAGCCATTATCCGTCAAAGTTATGAACGCTATGGCTATAGTCCCCTTGAGACCCCAGCCCTTGAATTAACGTCCGTGCTCCACGCCAAAGAAGGCGGAGAAACGGCCAAACAGGGTTATCAATTCACCAAAGGAGATACTGACCTCGCTTTGCGTTTTGACCTGACGGTGCCACTAGCACGCTATGTCGCCGAGCACTACAACGAATTAGCTCTCCCCTTCTGTCGCTATCAAATCCAAGACGTATGGCGAGCAGAAAAACCGCAGGCCGGTCGTTACCGACAATTTTACCAATGTGATATTGATATTATCGGCAATACCGGCGTAGCGGCTGACGCCAACATTCTTATTGCCATGGCTGGAACAATGTCTGCTCTTGGGTTAAAATCCGTCATACATCTCAGTAATAGAAAAATCTTTTCCGGGCTGCTAGCTAGCCGCAAGCTAGACAAGCAAGCAGTAGAGATCCTTCGATTGCTTGATAAGCTTGATAAAGCAGGGACTTCAAAAATAAAAAAAAGCCTCTTAGAAATTGGCCTTAGTGAAATGAATGCGGATTTTCTTTTAACAGTTGCTTCATGGAAAGAAAATGCCGGTGCTATTATAGATAAACTATCTGCATTGCATATAGAAAACTCCCAATTTACTGAAGGCCTGCAGGAATTAAAAGAAACCAGTATCCTACTTGCTGCCGCCGGCGTATCCGCTGATGAATATATTGTTGATTTAGGCATCTTCCGAGGTTTTGATTATTATACCGGCATGGTTTTTGAAATTACCCTTCGTGATAATCCTGAAATTGGTTCAGTGGGCAGCGGCGGACGCTATGATAATCTTGTTGGCCACTACAGCAAAGAAAAACTCTCTGGTGTCGGCGGATCCATTGGCCTATCCCGCCTCTTTGCAGCACTTAAAAATAAAAATACTGTCTCTTCTAGCGCTCAAGCACTAATTGTCGTATTTAATGAAAAATTACTTCCCTATTGCTTCATGGTCGCTTCACAACTGCGGCACAGCGAAATTAACGTCGCCGTGTATCCCAGCATTGATAAAGCCAGCAAGCAACTAAACTATGCCAACAAGCTAGGCATCCCCTTTGTCCTTCTTTGCGGCGAGGAAGAAAAGAGATCAAAAACTGTAACAGTAAAACATATGGCAAGCGGCGAACAAAAAACAATGGCCCTCACTAAAGTCGCTACCTTCCTGAAAAAACTCTAATTATAGTATGCTACAAATAAAAAAGAACGTTACCGTTCTTTTTTTATACTTTAAACTGAACCGATGCCCAGGGCAAGTCGCTTAACACCCCTACGATAGTAAATATATATTTCACCATCAGCCAGGGCAGAAAAAATAACACTTCTCCCAACGCAGGAAACAAAGCCGCTAAAGGCAAGGCGAGCATTACGGAAACAGTCAATACGGGAATCATCCATACTACTAATACATTGGCCAATGGAGCTATAATTGAAAATTGTCCAAAATTATATACTATAATCGGGGCAGTGGCTAATTGAGCGGCGATTGTAGCAAGAGTAGCTTCTACTATAAATTTCCCTCTTCCCCTAATAATATTCGTTGTCCATTTTTGCATATACGGTAGAATATACACCAATCCCAAAAGGGCCAAGAAAGATAATTGCCAGCTAACATCATCGCGCAATGAGCGCGGATTCATCATTAATGTCATCACAGCAACAATCACTATTAAACGTGGAATAGAAACTAATCTGCCGGCAGTTAAAGCCAGTAATAAAAAAATACTCATTACCCCGGCTCGTACCGCCGAAGCCGGAGCGCCCACAATCGCAACATACGCAATTATGGCCAAAACGCTAATATAAAATATAAAACGGCGACTAACCCCCGCATACGCCAAAACAATACTGAACAAGGCAGCGAGCAGGCTAACGTTAAAGCCAGAAACAGCCATAATATGAGTCAGCCCAGTACGCCTAAAAGAATCGCTGATATCATCATCAATTTCGCCGCTTCCAAAAACGACCGGAAGGGCTAACGAAGCTGTTGGTTCGGGTAAATATAGCTGAGCGGTTTCATAAGATTTTCTTTTTACTTCCAATAAAAATGAATACACCCCGTTCCCCTGCTCCGATGACAGCCGTTTAATAAACGGTCTTTTACAAATACTATATATATCAAGGCGCGCTAAATACCTATCATATGCAAACTCTCTATTCTCCGGTTTTTGAAGCATACACCGTACTTCAAGCCTATCTCCATACATATACTCAGGATATGCAGCACTTTTCACCAGTATCTTGCCTTGGTATGGTTCATCAGCGCGAATAATTAATTGGCGGCCGCTTGCTGCTACCTTAGGATCCGCTATTACCAAACCAGAAAAAACTTTCTCCTGCCCATTAAAAAAACTGATATGCCCTTTATTAATTACCGGGTAACTCAACATATACCGCGCACCGCTTATACAAAAACCCAAAAATACTAAAATAACTATTTGTAAAAATATTTGCTGTTTCTTTTTAAAAATTAAGAAAAAAAATATCCCCAGTAAGGAACCGCTGCAATATAACCATACAGAAGATTGAGCCGTAAAAGAAAAAAAGCCGGTTCCACATATAAAACCGACGCAAGCAACAATAAATGCTTTGCCCTTGGGCACGTCCCCCTCCATAGAGATGCCTTATGAATTACCTGCTTTATTTCTTAAATATGCCTCAATAAAATGTTCTAATTCACCGTTCAACACAGCGTCTACATTTGAAGTTTCATAACCAGTGCGGTGATCTTTAACGAGCTGATAGGGCTGCAGTACATAAGAACGAATCTGTTTGCCCCAAGCTGCTTTTTCCACCTTGCCCTTAAGATTTGCATGCTCTTCGGCTCGCGCATCAAGCCCGAGTTGGGCAAGCTTGCCGCGCAAAATTTTCATTGCTAATTCTCTATTCTGATGCTGAGAACGCTCAGTTTGAGTCGCTACAACAATTCCAGTGGGCAAGTGAATCAAGCGAACAGCACTCGAAGTTTTATTAACATTTTGTCCGCCGGGTCCCGAAGAGCGGAAAAATTCAATTTTTACATCTTCGGGTCTTATTTCAGCTACGGCGCTATCCGGCAATTCAGGCAAAACCTCAACCAGCGCAAACGAGGTTTGACGTAAGCCCTCTGAATCAAAAGGCGAAATACGCACTAAGCGATGAACGCCCGCTTCAGACCGTAAATAGCCATAGGCATAATGCCCTGCTACTTTAAAAGTAAC
>CALMNI010000045.1 GCA_937868555.1 uncultured bacterium
GCTTGTTGCGCGGCAAAATTGAAAAAGAAGGATCTTTCACAGTCGACGCGCGTCTTTTTTCCGATTATGTCGGACTTTTAAATAACGAAAAGGTTTCGGCGGCCGTCGTCGATAATGAACTAATTATTGAATGTGGTGAAAGCAAGACAAAGATTAGAGGACTATCGGCAGAAGAATTTCCTTTTATTCCAGTAGTGGACCGTTCTATCCAATATACCATCCCGGTGGAAGATTTGAAAAAAGCAGTGGGGCAAGTGATTTTTGCAGCTGCCCAAGACGACAGCAGAGCAGAGCTTTCGGGGGTGTTATTTATTTTACGAAGCAAAGAAATGATTTTAGCGGCGACGGATAGTTATCGGTTAGCAGAAAAACAGGTTCCAATTATTGCCGCGGATGATGAAGAGAGGCGCTGTATAGTGCCCGCACGAACCCTACAAGAGGTTGTGCGCGTGTTAGGAGCTGATACTGGGGAAGAGGTAGCTCCGAAAGAGGTTTTGTTTTATCTGGCCGAAAATCAATGTTTATTTAGTATAGGGAATACCGAGATAGTTTCCCGTCTCATCGACGGCCGCTATCCTGACTATAGACAAATAATTCCTGAGCGTTATCAGTGCCGCCTGTCTGTTAGTCGGCAAGACCTATCTCGTGCAGTAAAGGCGGCAGCAATTTTTTCAAAAGCCGGGGTAAATGATATTACGTTGGAAATTAGTATTTCAAAGAAAACACTTTCGGTAATGGCAGCATCTGGTCAATCAGGTGAGCATATGAGCGCCTTGGCTGCGACCGCGAGCGGGGAAGACACATCTATTACCCTGAATTCCCGCTATCTTCTTGATGTGCTGGCAGTAATGACTAACGAAGCAGCAGTGCTTGAAATAATTGATGAAAATGCGCCATGCATAGTTCGTGATGGTGAAAGGTCTGATTATTTATATATAATCATGCCCATTCGAAAGTAAGGGAAAAATAAAAAAACACTCTTGCAATATAAGCAGGAGTGTTTTTTTGTATGTGATTATTTTTTAAAGTTAAAATTTATTTTTTGTTCGCTGCAGTTGTCGATATCATCACACACTCTAATAGTTAAATCATGAAAACCACTGCTGAGATCAGATATATTTCTTGTTAGGTTAAAAGGAAAGGCTGAAACATTTTCAAGAAGTGAGCCGTCAATTAAATAGTCAACATGATGTATCCCACGCGGGGCCGATGCTTGGATTTTAACAGAAAGTTCAGGACGAGAAACCACTTGTCCATCCGAGAAGTTTTCAACAGTAAACACGGGTCGATTTTCAGGAGTGTGAACATTGTCTTTTTCAGTTGGTGGTGCGCTTGAAATAATATTGTTTTTTTGCGCCCAGGCTTGTATGCGGCTTTCCCATAAATTAAATTGAGAATCAGCCGCGGGGTTTTTGGGAGATGGGCCTCGTGGATCATTTTTATCAACATAGTATAAAATCGAGTGCACCTCTTGAAAAGTTTTTTCTTCAACAAAGGAAGGCGGAGTAAATTCGGTTGCCAAAAGCCCAGAGGCTTTATCTATCTTGACTTTTGTTTGATTGAAACCGGTTCCACCGTCAAGAACAGCCTTTCCGGTAATATCTATTTTTGGTTGATTAAAGTTTTCTATATTATCACTACCTAGAACTCGACGCATGAACTCATTCCAAATTGGGGCGGCAACAACGCTGCCATCTGCTCCGGATTTCATTTCTGAATTATCGTTATTTCCAACCCAAACACCGGTTACAAGCGAGGGTGTGTAGCCAATAGTCCAGGCGTCGCGGTTATTGTTTGTTGTTCCAGTTTTTGCGCCTACTGGCCGGTTGCCAAGGTTAAGAAAATTATTAGCGCCAAAGATATATGAACGTTCACTGTTGTCAGTTAAAATATAATTAATTTCTCGGGCGATATTGGGTTCAAAAACCTTTGTTTCATTGTCTTTAAATTCTTCCAGTATTTTTCCGTGCCTATCTTCTATTTTTAAAATAAAGGCCGGAGAGTGTATCATGCCTTCCCGAGCGAAAGCGCTATACGCATTAGTGTGTTCCAGTAGCTTGACCTCTCCACCGCCTAAAACCATTGAAAGGCCGAGACGATTTTTATCAGCAAGGGTTGTATAGCCCATTTTTTTTGCTAAGTCTAAAACCCTGTCAATACCCGCGAGATATAGGGTCTTAACTGCTGGAACGTTTAATGAGCCAGCTAGAGCTTTTTTCATGCTGACGGGGCCATATTCTTTCCCATTATAGTTGCGTGGTTCATAGGCTGGGCCTGAAGCTGCGAAATTAGTTACAACATCATATAGTATAGTGTTGGGTGTGTAACCTTTAATGAAAGCCGCCGCATACGCCAATGGTTTAATAGAAGAACCAGGCTGTCGGGATTGAAGGGCAACATTGACCTGGCCATCAATGGCTTTATCAAAATAATCACGTGATCCAACCATTGCTAAAACCTGCCCAGTTTTTGGGTCAATAGAAACAAGAGCGGCATTAGAGGCGCGGTATTTTTTATCATTTTCCAGAGCTTTCTTTTTAACAATTTCTTCAGCAAGCTGTTGTTTATATGTATCAAGGGTTGTATAAATTTTTAAACCATCTTGCTCAATAGATTTTTCTCCATATTTTTCAGCTAATAATTCTTTGATATACATCACAAAATGCGGAGCCGTAATATTATCGGACGGTGATTTAAAGGAAAGCTTGGCATTTTTTGCATCCTCAGCTTCTTTTTTGGTGATTTTATTTTGATTGGCCATTAAATCCAAGACATAGTGTTGGCGGGAAATCAAAACATCTTTATTTGGCCCATAGGGAGAGTAGCGGCTAGGACTTTGAACCATTGCCGCGAGAACAGCGGCCTCTGGAAGAGTAATTTCTTTGACGTGTTTGCCAAAATATTTCAAGCTAGCCGCTTCAATACCATAGGCGTTTGAACCGTATGGTATTTCATTAAAATACATTTGCAAGATCTGATCTTTATTGAATTTTTTCTCAAGTCTATAAGCTAAAAGAATTTCTTTTATTTTTCTAATGTATGATTTGTCGTTGGTTAAAACAGCGTTTTTAATAAATTGCTGGGTGAGGGTTGATCCGCCGGCTTTGCGGTTAGTGAACACGTTAGTGATTGCGGTTCTAAAAATTGCCCACAAACTAAAGCCGCTATGATGATAAAAGTCTTTGTCTTCAATGGCGATAGTTGCATCACGGACAACCTGGGGAATATCGGCCAGAGTAACAAGGGTGCGTTTTTCGTTGCCGTGTACTTCGTATAGAATATTTTCCCCCGTGCGGTCATAAATTTTAGTACTTTCAGCAACTTCTCTGTCAATAAGTTTATTTGGGTCTGGCAGGTCTTTCGACAGCCACAAAACAGTACCCGCCATAATAACAAAGAAGGCGAGTAGAAAAAAGCCAATGCTGGTAAGCCCTTGTTTGGATAGAGCCCAGCCTTTTATTCTTTCTAAGAAAGCTGAAGATGATTGGTGTCTTGTATTTTGGCGGCGCCAGTTTTCGGGCTTGTTCACGGGGCGGTGTTTTGTGTTCCGCCAATACTGAGGAGATTTTGGATTAATAGGCATATACCAATGATTATAACACACTATTAATCGAGTCTTTGTTATGAAAAATTTTTGTTGCGCAGCCAGGGGGTACGCCAAATTGCTTCAAATATTATTTTTCCGGATATTTTAGAAGTTCCCGCTCGCCGTTCCGTAAAAACAATAGGAATTTCCTGGAGGCGTAAGCCCTTTTTAAGGGCGCGATATTTGAGTTCTATTTGAAAAGTATAGCCTTCGCTTTGAATCGCAGTAAGATTTATCCGCTTTAATGCGCTTGCGCGCCAGGCGCTAAAGCCAGCGGTAAGATCTTTAATAGAAACCCCTAGGGCTATGCGGGCATAGGCGGATGCAAGGCGGCTAAGGGCGTGCCGGAGAAAGCCCCAATTTTTTATTTTCCCTCCAGAAATATAGCGACTGCCAATTACTCCGTCGTTTGTTTGTAGGCCCTCAATTAACAAGGGGATATAGGATGGATCGTGCGATAAATCAGCATCCATGCCGATAATAATTTCGTAGTTATGTTCAAGTGCCCAACTGAACCCAGTTATATACGCAGTCCCTAGCCCAAGTTTTTTGGGGCGTATTAGTAAAAAAATTTTTGATCCAAAGCCGTAAATTGAATTTCGTATTAGTGAGGCCGTTTTGTCTTTACTGGAGTCGTCAATAAATAACACGTGGAGATCCTGGTCAATTTTAAAAATAGCATCAAGGAGAGCATTAATATTTTCTTCTTCGTTGTAGGTTGGTATGACGGCAATTTTATTTTTTGACATATATAATACTCATCCTGTCTTCGAAAACCATTTTCCATTCAGTGGCTTGAGCAAGGTATTCGATGAGCGGACTTTTTGTGTCAGTGAATTGGCTGTCGCGATAACCAAGCACCCAGTATTCAAACCAATTAAAATGAGGAGCGGAAGGAGGTTTTAAATAAAAAACAGTTTTAATGTCATATTCGGCTAATTTTTTTGGAATCAAATCTTTATTACTAAAAGAGCTGTATTCTCTGAGGGTTGTAGTTCCGGCAAAGGGATATTGCGGCAATCGTCCATCGATAAAAAGACGTAATTCGGGCCATGCACCAATGACAAATCCGCCAAAATTATAATGATTGAGGAGATGGTTCCTGTTGATTTCCGGGTGTTGGCGCAAGAAATTAATTCCGGCGCAGGGGTAGGAGTTGCAATAAGATGTGTATGGAGTGGAAGTAAATTTAGTCCCTAACGCAAAGACAATAGTTAGAGAGAAAAGGGAAATTCCTGTTATTAAAGAAATATATATTTTTGCCCTGGGTTTAAGAAGCGAGTCAAAAAAGCGGCTTAACATGTCTATACAATGGGGAACAATAAGGATAAGCCAGCCTACGGATAGCAGAGGGAAGTGCCGCACTGAACGCATGGCCGCAATTGCCAAAATAAAAACTATAAGACTGTTTTTTAAAAGATTTGTTTTTTTTAGGAAAAAGAATGTGCCTATGGCCGTAACAACCGCAAGAATAATAATACCGATTTGGCCGTAGTGGATGGGGAAAGAGTAGGGCGGGAGCCATTCCTCAAGATGTGAGCGGTAAAATGAGTCATGATAGTCGCTTAAAAAAGAATACAGACGTATTCCGTAGGGAGTCAGCATGGTTGCCCCGAGGCTGGCGATGGAAATGATACCTAAAAAGAGCGGAGTATTCGGGGGGAGAGTAGTGCTTTCATTAGTCCATTTTTTAAGGAACGGGAATGAAGAACTAAGAAGTTCATAGCCAAAATAAAAAACAATCATTGCTAGGCCAATAAGGAAGCCCGCATGGCTGCATGCCCATATATATAGTAAAGGCGGAAGCAACAAAAGAATTACATTGTTTTTTTTAATTCGCCAACGGTCAAGAATAATCAAAAGAAGGGCAAAACAAATAACAGTAATTTCTTGAAGACGAATGCCAAGATGCGGACGCATCCATACAAGCGTCCCGATTTCAAAAACAGCAAATATATATTGCTGAGTCCTATTTTTAAGATAAAAAGTAAAGATATGCCAATTGATGGCAATATATGTGAGGATGATGAGAAGGGCGAAAAAAAGGCTGACTCCAATATAGCCCCCTATTTTTTCAATTCCGTATAACGCAAGATTCCCCAGCCATTCATGATCAACCCAAGATTTTCCGGCCAGCGTCCACATAAATATTTGATCATGCGGGACATCCTTTGTTTGCCAAATAATTTCACCGAAGCGAAAATGCCAGCCATAATCAGGATCAAGATACGAAAAAGAATTATGCAGGAGGAAGCTGAAAATAAAAAAATAGAAGAGTGTCCACAGTATTTTTCTCATATAGTGATTATACAGGTTAGCGCCCACCATTGACAATTTTCATTTTTACACTTCTCACTTTTTAGCAGCTGTGTTATTATGTTAATAACGTCTTTATATTTTAATCCATAAAGATAGGCTAAGAATAGAGAGGGGGTGACACTATGAGAAAAACAATAGCTGGTTTTGCAATCGCCATTTTTTCCGTTCTAGCATTGGCACCGGCCGGTCTCTTTGCTCCTGTCGCCCGCGCGCAGGACAACAACTTGCTATGGGGAAACGTTCCTCAGAGCAGCGTTCAGAATACGATCGGTCTTGGTAACCGCGACCCGCGAGCCATCGTCGCGAGCGTCATCCGAATTATTCTCGGCTTCCTCGGAATTATCGCCGTCATCATTATTCTCCTCGGAGGATTCAAATGGATGACCGCAGGCGGAAATGAAGAAAAAGCTGGTGAAGCTCGCAAGTTGATTGCGCAGGGCGTTATCGGTCTCGTCATTATTTTGGCGGCCTTCGGTATTGCTACCTTCGTCATCAATAGCTTGCTCTCCGCTACAAACGGTAGTTAAGCTCTTTTGGGCCTAACCCTTGGTTGGGCCCGTTTCTGTGATGCTGAATGATTCGGCTTCACTGAAACGTATGAAAAAGCGACTTTACTCTTACCTTATATTTATTGGTGCCCTGTTTTTTTCGGGTCTGCATCCACTTTTAGTAAATGCACAAACCGGCATTGATAAGGCCCTTGGTGGATTAAATACTTCCGCTAATAAGGCGGGTCTTGATAGCAACACCGCGGATATTCCAACAACGCTTGGAAAGATTTTATCCTTGGTGTTGGGCTTTACTGGGACAATATTTTTTATATTGGTTGTGTATGCCGGTTTAATGTGGATGACGGCTGCCGGCAATGACGAACGCATTAAAACAGCCCAAGGAATTTTAAAAGCGGCAATCATCGGTTTGATAATAGTGCTGTCCGCGTATGCTATAACCCAGTTTGTAGGCGGAGTTGTTTCAGGCTCCTAATATGGCAAGCGCCTGGTTTGAAAAAAGTTTAAATACAACGGCAACGACGGCCGGCATAGCCAATGGGCCAGCTGATCCAACAACTGCCATTGCAAATATTGTTTCATGGGTTTTATCGTTTGTTGGCATTTTATTTTTACTGTTAATGATTTGGGGTGGGTTTACGTGGATGACGGCTGCGGGAAATGAAGAAAAGATTAAAACCGCACAAAAAATTATTACATCGGCGGTTATAGGTTTAATTATCGTTCTAGCGGCTTACGCTATTACATCCTATATTGGTGAAAGCTTTGGTGCTTAAATAAATATATGAAGAAGAAAATTTTTTCCCTCCTGTTCTCTTTCTTGCTAACGGTGACCATGGCCTTGCCACTTGTTCCTAGCCTGGCGGCCGATGGCTTTGGTTTTGGACCCGGCAGTAAACTTGATACCATTGCCTCAAAATATAAAACACAAAGTTCTGCCACGCTTGAAGAAAGAATAGGATCGATGATCCAGGTTTTTCTTTCTTTTCTAGGTGTAATCTTTTTAATTCTTATGCTATATGCGGGATTTAGATGGATGACGGCTGCGGGCGAAGAGGAGCAAATAACCAAGGCAAAAGATACAATTCGCGCTGCGGTTATTGGCTTAGTCATTGTTTTAGCGGCGTATGCCTTATCAGTCTTTGTTATCGAAAGACTTTGGGGTGCAACCAATTAAAAGTATGAAAAAATTATTTTTGTTATTGCTTGCCATTCTTTTCTCGTCAGTAATGGTTGGTCAAGCGGTATTGGCGCAGGAAGGTTCAACAACGGCAACGTCAACTCCATCAGTTCTTCCACTTGATAAGTTGAAAACAGTGGGCGCGGGTGCTGGATATGATAGCTCATCCACAGAAACAACGGTTTTGGGTATTGTTGGTACAGCGATTAATGTTGCCCTTGGCTTATTGGGAATAATCTTTATCATTTTAATATTAATTGCCGGTTTTAATTGGATGACGGCAGCGGGCGATGAAGAGAAAATAAAAAATAAACTGACTAAAACTAAAGATTATTTATTCGGCAACTGTTTCGTTGTTGGCCA
>CALMNI010000046.1 GCA_937868555.1 uncultured bacterium
TTTTCCCGAGGCTGTCCATATTTCAAGCGGCTCAAATGCTTTAAGCGGCCAGGCATATCGTCGCGTTCTTCTCCGGCCAAAGGCCAGGGCGTTCCCATTGAAAAGGGCCGGCTCGTCGTATTATCAATCAACAGCTTAACATAAGCCGTAAACTTTTCAATGTTAATGAGGTCATACTCGTTAAAGACCGGCCCAAATTCCTTTTTCAAAAACTCTGCATCTTCAGAACCGACTTTAAAGGAAATCATCGTACCGACGTTGCCGAAGACCGCGTCCTTAATGGCATGATCATTCTTGCGCGTCAGCTGGCCTATGTATTGGTGCGCAATAACCAATCCCAATCCATACTTACGAGCTTCAGACAAAATTTGACAAATCGAATCAGTCGTAAAGTTTTGGAACTCGTCGATATAAAGGAAAAAATCTTTGCGCTGCGAAGCCGGCAAATCAGCCCGCGACAAAGCGGCCATTAAAATCTTACCGACAATGATCATACCTAAGAGATAGGCGTTTAATTCGCCGACAATTCCCTTAGGCAAACTCACTAAGAGTATTTTGCCCGAATCCATGATATCGCGCAAGTTAAAGGAGCTGTTCTGCTGCCCGATAATAGGCCGCATCATGTCATTAGAGATAAATGAGGTTAATTTTGAAGTAACATAAGGCACAACGTTAGCCAATGCCGCGTCCCCGCCGGCCTTTTCCGCTTCCTTGCGCCAAAAGTCAATCACCGTCGGATCGCTGCAGCGCGACAATTTCATATTGCGGAAATCAGCATCAGCCAGCACTTTAGGAATTTCCATCAAGGTCGAACCCGATGCCGGATCAGACATGATTAAGAGCATGGCATTGCGCATGTACTGTTCAAAGATAGGTCCGCCGGTTGCTTTCAAGTCATACAGCTTGTCAAAAATACCTATCATTTCGTTAATGACAAAAGTTTTTTGTTCTGGATAGCGCGGATCAAATTCCAATAAGTTAATAGACAAAGGCCGTTCAATATCAGCCGGCGCAAAAATAACAACGTCATCAGCCCGTTCCAGCGGGACGCGCTTTAAGACATCATCAATTAAATCGCCGTGCGGATCAATTAAACACAAACCATGCCCGGCAATAACATCTTGTATCGCCATGTTGGCAAGCAGGACTGATTTACCAACACCGGATTTACCAACAATATAGGTATGGCGCAACCTATCGGCCCCTTTAATGCGTACTTCCTTCTTTACTCCTCTATAAACGTTCGTTCCCAGCAATAAGCCATCGGAAGGCAAATTGACTGGACCGGCAGCTTGCCGCGCTGTTAGCCATAAAATATTCGGTGTTTCCGCATTCTTAAGCGGCATATGATACAAACTAGCCATTTCCTCCGTATTTAATATAAAAGCTTCTTTATCTTGGAAACGGCGGAAAATAAAATCGCTGATCACCCGCTTGCCGTGCCGCAGCGGCGATACTTTTAAGGTGTTCCCGTATTCGTAAAAATTATATTGGCTGAAACTAGAGGCCAGTTGATTTAACATCGCCCGGGCGCGCGCTTCAGCACCGGCGCTCGCAACCAGGCGCAAGTTAACATCTAAGCCGGCTTTGGAATTTTTTTCTTCAATGCCCTTAAGCGACTCTTCTTCTTTGGCCGTTAATCGCTTCATTGTCCTATTGCTCGGATCATGCGGATTTTGATTTTGATTATGCTTGTGGTTATTGCTAAAGGCATGGATTAATTTAATAGCTTCATGCGCGGCATGCGAATGCAAGGCATGCGATAATGATCCGCTTTGATGGGCGCGACGAACGACGCGGCGGGCACGCGTATGCCAATGCGGTTTGGCACTGCGGACAATATATTGAACCGCCAAGCCTTCGTTTTCAACGACATTGGACATAGCGTTAATAATCGAGTTCAAAGGATCAGCATCATCTTTCAAATAAGTTTTCAAGGGCAAAATTTCATTAGCAGTCGTATGCCCCTCGGCGGCGACAATAACGCCGTGCGGCGTAAATAAATTATAATCAGGAACCTCTTCAATAACCGCTTCGGTATAAATAGCATTGAGCTGCTGTTCAAGATAGGCCTGATGTTCGCGCGGCGCAATAACATAAAAGGCAATAACTTTATTTAAGGCGACAATCTCAAAACCAAAATGATCATTGCGCCCCATAAGCCAATGCAAAGGGCCGTGCTGGGCTCGTAAACCGCCTATAGCCGTAAACAATCCTTCGCCTTTGGCAATTTCTTCGCGCAACTGCTGAACCGTCATTGGCTGCTGCTTATCTTCCGGCCGTTCTTTAGGCAAGGTTACCCGGTAGACAGCATGATCAGAGACTGCCCGATTAGCAAAAAAGCGGCGTACAAAAAATAAAGCCGCAATGACAACAATGGCAAACAGCGCTACTAACGCGTAGGTCGTATCGATTTCTATGCTTTGATTTACCGGCTGTACGATGGGTACAGCGGCTTGCGAATTTAAATCCTCTTGCCCAAAATCCATAGTCTTAATTTTTGCCGTTCAGTTTTAAAAGGCGGTCGGCTTTTATTTTCGCTTCCTGATCCAAGAAAAAACGATTCACTCCCGGAATAAGCTTAAGCCAATCGCGTATAAGATCGATAATTTTTTTTACTTTAATAGATGTTGCCGCCAATAACGTATTGATTTGCCGGGCCGTTTCTTCGCCGGTACGCCTAAATTCTGCCCGCTCCGCTTCAGGCAATTTAAAATATATATCAGCTAAATCTTCTTCAAGAATGCGTTCAATATCAGCCATGCGCTGAGCCTCAGCGCTTAAAGGAGCAGTAGAAGCTGGTACGCTAGGCTGGCTCGCCGGCGCTGATACGGGAACATTTGTTTCTACTGCCGCTTTTTCATGCGGCCGCGGTTCACTTTCGGGCTTATGCGGGGTTTCAACGGTGGTGCCGCTAGCCGGCGCAGCTGGCATTTCCGGAGTAGTTATTTTTACCTGTTCGGACATGGTGGTA
>CALMNI010000047.1 GCA_937868555.1 uncultured bacterium
CGCTAACTTAATCGAGGTAAGGAGGGACTTTTTTAAAAATTATAAAATTAAAAATTATAAAATTTTCCTTGTAATAAATATATTCTCACAGTGTAGTATTAGATAATTAAATAAACAGGAGGGGCATGAACACGGGGCAGCCCGTGTTTTTGTTATTCTCCCCTCGCCATCAAAGATGGAGAGGGGTAAGGGGGAGAGGTATGTCATCAAAAATATTTTCCGCTGCCATTGTCGGTCTCGATGCGGAAATCGTTGAAGTCGAAGCTGAGACCGGCGGCGGGGAAATTGGGGCTTTTGCGATTGTTGGTTTGCCTGATGTCGCTGTTTCTGAAGCGCGTGAACGCGTGCGCAGCGCGGTTCGTAATTCAGGCGTTGAATTTCCGCGTTTAAAAGTAACAGTTAATCTTGCGCCGGCTGCTCTTAAGAAACAAGGTCCGGCTTATGATTTACCAATTGCCGTAAGCGTATTAGTTGTTTCGGGCAAACTACCAATAAGTGATGGCATAGAAAAATCATTATTTATTGGTGAGTTGGCTTTGTCGGGCGAAGTGCGTCCAGTTAATGGTATTTTACCAACTGCTTTAGGCGCGCGTCGCGCTGGCTTCAAATATTTGTTTGTTCCGGAGCGTAATGCCGCTGAAGCAAAGCTAGTTCCGGAGCTGGAAGTATATCCGGTTCGCCGGCTTGATGAGCTAGTATCGCATTTGCGCGGTAAGAATAAAATATCACCGATAGCAGCCGGATCATTCAATTTCAGCGATGCGCTTTGTATGTTTGATATGGCGCATGTCAAAGGGCAAGAAAATGCAAAAAGAGCCATGGAAATTGCCGCGGCTGGCGGACACAACATGCTGATGTCGGGGCCTCCTGGTTCAGGCAAAACATTGCTAGCGCGGACAATTCCATCTATATTGCCTGATTTGGATATTGATGAAGCCTTAGAAATAACAAAAATATACAGTGTCGCTGGATGTTTAGGCAAGGATCGCAGCTTAGTGCGGCAGCGCCCCTTCCGTTCTCCTCATCACACTGCTTCTGGCGTTGCCTTGGTTGGGGGAGGAACGTGGCCGCGACCCGGGGAAATATCATTGGCTCATCGCGGAGTCCTCTTTCTTGATGAATTTGCCGAATTTCCTAGAGCGGTTTTAGAGAATTTACGCCAACCGCTTGAGGATGGGAAAATTGCCGTCAGCCGGGCGGCGGGTAATTTAATTTTTCCCGCACAATTTATGCTGGTAGCGGCAATGAATCCTTGTCCTTGCGGATATTTAGGAGATAGTGAAAAACAATGTGCTTGTTCTCCGGCTCAGATTATAGCGTATAGGAAAAAAATTTCTGGCCCCATTCTCGATCGTATTGATTTGCATGTTGATGTTCCCCGGCTACCCTTTGAAAAATTGACATCTGAGAATCCCCATGAAAGCTCAGAAAATATTAAGAAAAGAGTAGAGTTAGCCCGCTGCCGCCAAAGGGAGCGATTTGCTGGCCAACCAATTATTACAAACGCCGAAATGCCGTCGGCGTTAGCGAGGCGCTTCTGTATTGTAGATGCGGAATCCAAGGGAATACTGCAAGCAGCGGTTAATCAGCTTAATCTATCTGCGCGGGCATATTTTCGAGTTTTAAAGTTAGCTCGAACTATTGCTGATTTGGCTGGTTCCGAAACGATTAGTAGCTTACATATTGCTGAGGCCTTACAGTATAGACCGAAATTAGAATAAATAGTTAGGGTTATTGAGATGAGCTTCTTCGAAATGATAGTTGAGATATGCTATACTAATAAGACAATTAATTGTCTTATATGAAAACAAAAATAACTATTCTCGGCCTTTTGCTCGTGTTAGTCGCTACCTCGGGTTTTGGCTGTAAAAATGTTTCTCAAGATGTACAGCAAAAGATGCAGCCGGTTACCATAAACTACTGGCGTGTATTTGATGGGCCGGATACCTTTCAGGCTATTATTGATGATTATCACGCCCTGCATCCTTACGTAACTATCAATTATAGGAAGTTGAATTACGATGAATATGAAGCCGCTTTAATTGATGCGCTCGCTGAAGATCGCGGTCCCGATGTTTTTTCCATTCAAAATAGCTGGGTGCGTAAATACCAAACAAAAATTGCTCCTTTGCCAGAGACTATATCCATGGTATATCCAGTTACCAAAGGAACGATAAAAAAAGAAGTTATTCCTGAATTACGAACTGCTCGCAGTATTACGGTAACCGATGTCAAAACGAATTTTATTGATACGGTGTACGGAGATGTTGTATTGACCGACAATAATCAAAATAAAATTTATGGGTTGCCTTTGTCGGTTGATACGCTTGCCATGTATTACAATAAAGATTTATTGAACAATGCTGGGATTGCTGAGCTCCCCTTGTATTGGAACCGTGATTTTCAACAGGATGTAAAAAAATTAACTAAGCAAGATGCGCGTGGGGAATTGATCCAATCAGGAGTTTCTTTGGGTGGATCTTCCAATATTGAACGTTCAACGGATATACTGTCTGCCTTGATGATGCAGAACGGAGCGGTAATGATGGATGGAAATTCCATAACTTTTAACCAAATTCCTGAAATTTTCCGCGAGCGCGGGTATAATCCAGGAATGGAAGCTATTCGTTTTTACAGCGACTTTGCCAACCCAGCTAAAGAAGTGTACACCTGGAATGCAACTTTAGAAAATTCCTTGCAGCGTTTTGTTAATGGCAAGCTGGCAATTTTCTTTGGCTATTCTTATCATTTGCCGACAATACAAGCATTGGCTCCTAAACTTAATTTTGCTATAGCCAAATTCCCGCAGATTGAAGGCAGTAATGCCGAAGCTAATAGTGCTAACTATTGGGTTGAGACTGTTTCGGCGAAGAGCAAGCATCAAAACGAAGCCTGGGATTTTGTTCAATATATGACAACTAAGCCGGAAGTTGCGAAGAAGTTTCTTGAAAAGGCGCATAAGCCAGCCGCTCTGCGCTCCCTAGTTAAAGAGCAGCTTACGGATGAAAATATAAAAATATTTGCTAGCCAGCTGTTAACCGCTAAAAATTGGTACCATGGTAGGGATACGGTTGCGGCGGAAAAGGCAATGAACGAAATGATTGATGCGGTTGTCGCTAATCCAGAAAATATTGAAGAAATAGTTAATATAGCTGCCAGCCGTGTTCAACAAACAGTTGGCCAATAATATGAAGAAATTAATTTGTTTTCTTGCTATTAGCTGTACGTGTTTTGGGGCAATGTCTATGGCCGTGCCTGCTCGGGCAATAGGTCCTTTATTAAGCGATTCTTTGATTCAGGAAGTGTCATGCCAGAATGCTAGTGGTGATGCCAAAGAAGGTAAGAATTGCAATTATTCATTAAATTCTTTTGTTAAATTAGGCATCAGTCTTTCTAACATTATTTTAGGCATTGTTGGTTCTTTGACGCTGCTAATGTTTATTTATGGAGGAGTTATCCTTTTGACTTCGGCTGGGAATACCGAACGGGTAAGCAAGGGGAAAGAAATTATTCTTGGAGCAGTAGTCGGTTTGCTGATTGTTTTTGGAAGCTATACTCTTATTGATTTCATAGTTAATAGAGTATTTGAGGCAAAAATAAATGGGCAAAATGCATTTACCGGATCGGCGCCTAAGGATACAAGCGGGCCAAAAGAAGCTCTCCCAACGGATTGTTCAAAACATACGCCGGTTGGCGCCTGTGTTGCCAGTGGTGAGTGCAAGGGCTCGGTTATTGCTACCAAGGAATGCGATGGCATTAAAGGGGCGACCAAACAGGTTTGTTGCCTGCCTCCTTCCTGCGAGGATGCCGGTTATTCTTGTAATTTTAACCTCGGATGCCCAAATAATTACTCGCCTCAACCAAATGTTTGCGCAAACCATAATCCGTGCTGTAAATCAGAATTAAATAATCAAAGTGACTAATTTCAATTGTCATGTCTGTTTTTGAGCGCAAGCCTATATTTTTGGATGAAGAAACAGTTGCCGAACAGCTGCGACGCAGCCGCCAGGCAAAAAATTTAAATTTAAAAGAAGTCTCCCGGCGTTTAAATATAAATATTCGCTATCTTGAAGCCTTGGAAAAAAATCAACATGGCGTTTTACCCAGCGGAGTGTATGGGCGGAATTTTTTAAAGGAATATGCTCTGTTTTTAGGGCTTGACTACAAGCCTTTGCTCCAGCATTTTGAAAGCGAGCAGGGACTTATAAAAGCTAATAATAAGGGCGTTTTTGAGCGCCGCGTTGTTTCCCGGAGGCATTTGCTTGCCTTGCCGACCCTTCTTCGAAATGCTATAATTGGGTTTCTAATCATTGCCTGCCTTGGTTATTTAGGGCTATTAGTCAAGGGCATCTTTGAGCCCCCAACTTTGCATATAGGCTATCCGCCAGAGAACTTAATAACCGCGGATCCCCGTTTGCTTATTAAAGGCCAAAGTGAACCGGAAACAGCTATTAGAATTAATGGGCAGCCCGTGTTGGCTGATAACAAAGGCAGTTTTGAAAGGGAAATCTACTTGCAGCCTGGCTTAAACGTTTTGTTGATAACGGCAAAGAAAAAGTATAGCCGTACCATAGAAGTAAGCCGACAGGTGCTTGTGGAACAAAAACAATAATCCTTCTTTTATTTATTATTTTATTTTGTATGGCAGAAGAAAAAAAATCTAAAGCCGAGAAGGCTGAAAACCGTGGGGCTGATGACAAGCATGTAGCAGCAAACGCTGCTATGGAACAAATCAAATCCCAATTCGGAGATGGCGCTATTATGAAGTTTGGCGATGTAAAAAACTCCGATGTTGAGGCAGTGCCAACTGGCTGCACATCTCTTGACCTTGCTTTGGGTGTGGGCGGAGTTCCGCGCGGACGTATTATTGAAGTGTTTGGACCCGAAGCTTCGGGGAAGACAACTTTAGCCCAGCACATTATTGCTGAAGTACAGCGCCAGGGAGGCATCGCTGCTTTCATTGACGCAGAGCATGCCTTAGATCCTGAGTACGCGAAAAAGATTGGTGTAAACGTAAATGAATTATTAATCAGCCAGCCTGATACTGGTGAACAGGCTTTGGAAATTTTAGAAACATTAGTGCGTTCTAATGCAATTGACGTAGTCGTAGTTGACTCTGTGGCAGCGCTTGTCCCAAAGAAAGAAATTGAAGGAGACATGGGAGATTCGCATATGGGGCTACAGGCCCGTTTAATGAGCCAAGCATTGCGAAAATTGACTGGAGTTGTTTCAAAAACCAAAACAGTTGTTATTTTCATTAACCAAATTCGCATGAAGATCGGCGTATTTTTTGGAAATCCGGAAACGACAACGGGCGGTACGGCTTTGAAGTTTTATTCCTCTTTGCGCATTGAAGTACGCCGCAGCGCTCAAATTAAGCAGGGCGAACGCATTATCGGAAACCGCGTAAAATGCAAGATTGTAAAAAATAAGGTGGCTGCCCCATTCCGAACCTGTGAATTCGATATTATGTATAACGAAGGAATTTCACTTTCCGGCGATTTGATTGATGCTGGTGTTGAATATGGAGTCGTTACTAAATCGGGCAACTCGTATTCCTTTGGAGATGTGAAACTTGGCGTCGGCCGTGAAAACGCCAAGACAACGTTAAAATCTGATCGTAAGATGATGATGGAGATTAGAAAAAAGATAATGGCAGCGGCAAAAGTAAAGGATATTGAAGATAATAAGTAAGACAAGATATTGCAAAACAGCCCCGTCGCACGTGAGCGACAGGGCTGTTTTTTGTTTCCTGCCGCGTAAGCGGACAGGAGGGGGGGGGGGAGAAAAGAAAGAGCGGAGTGAGAAAAAACTAAGCTCGTTCAACGTATTCCTCCGTTTCAGTATTAATTCTAATAACATCTCCGCTTTCAACAAACATGGGAACGGAGATAACCGCGCCTGTTTCTAATTCAGCTGTTTTCATAACATTCCCGGCTGAATTGCCGCGCACTCCCGGAGGTGCGCTGGTTACTGTAAGTTCAACTTTTATAGGAAGCTCAACTGTCATTGGTTTGCCTTCAAAGTGCATAACAAGGACATCGATGCCGTCTTTCATAAAGCGCTCCTTGCCGCCGAGTTGGTCTATAGGAAGGCTGTATTGTTCATATGTTTCATTGTCCATGAAGTAAGCGAAAGATTCATCCTTATACATGAAGTTGGCTTTGCGCTTTTCGACATCTGCTTCTTCGGCTTTGTCATTACCTTGGTAGGTGCGTTCGACCATGTTGCCAGTGATAAGATTCTTAAGCTTGGTTTTAAGAGTGGCACCCCCACGGGCGACTTTATGGTGTTCTGATTTTACGACAACGTATGGTTCGCCGTTGATCGTAATAAGAGTGCCAATTTTTATTTCAGTAAGGCTTAGCATAATTTTTCTTTTGCCCCCTCCGCCCTGCGGGCACCTCCCCCATCTGCAGATGGGGGAGGTTGGGAGGGGGTGGGTGAATTTAGCGGCGTTGGTTTGGGAAGTGCAAGAGGGCCATAATGCGGGCACGCTTTACCGCTTCCGCGAGCTTGCGTTGGTACTTGGCTGAAACACCAGTACGGCGGCGGGGTAAGATTTGGCCGTAAGAGTTAATGAACTTCTTTAAGAGATCAACATCTTTGTAATCAATTTCTTTAATGTTGTTGCTCTTAAAGTAGCATTGTTTTTTTTGCTTGATAGATGCGTCTACCATAGAGGGTATGGGCTAGTGATTTAGAAAGGAATATTCTCAACCTTGATTTCGTCATCGGATTGAGGTGCGAAACCGCCGTCAGCTCCAAACTGGCTGCCATCTTCTTCACCGTAATTAATTACGGGTTCAGACGGGCCCTGTGATGCTTGAGCGTATTGGTTGTTTTGTTGTCCGCCGAAAGGTTGGTTAAAGTTTTGACCGCCGGCGGGGCGAGCACCGCCCGTTGGCTTGTCGAGCATAATCATATTCTCAGCGACGATTTCAGTTGTGTAACGCTTTTGGCCGGTTGCTTTATCAATCCAGTCGCGGGTTTGCAAGCGTCCTTCAATATAAACCTTGGATCCTTTGTGCAGGTATTGGCCGCAAATTTCGGCTAATTTACGCCAGGCAACAATATTGTGGAATTCAACGCGCTCTTGGCGGGTACCGGAAGGGTCATTCCAAAAGAAATTAGTTGCAACGGAAAAAGAAGCAACAGTGGCGCCATTGGCGGTTTGGCGAACATCGGGATCGCGAGTGATGTTTCCGATGATCATGGCTTTATTTAAATTCATATGAATGGGTTAAATAAATAATGGAAGGAGTATTAAAGGAGGTTGCTAGCGTCAATGATCTTATCAAGTTCTTGATCGAGATCTTTGAGATCAGTTCGCTTATCTTCGCTCTTTTCAGTTTTTTCCGTATTTTCGTTTTCCGCTTCTTCGGCAGCTTTGCGGCGGGCGGCAATTTTTACTGCCATTTCTTCTTCAGCTTGTAATTCAGCAGCTGTTTTGAGGCGCTTCTTGATAACTTGGTGGCGAACAATGTCGCTTGATAAGCGCAAGCGGTTAGTTAACTCGCTAAGCTTAGGGCCCTCAAGGTTAAATTCGAACAATTGGTAGTATCCATGGCGGAAACCTTCAATAGGATAAGCGAGCTTGCGTTTTCCCCAGTATTCTTCACTGGTGATTTGCCCACCGTTATCGGTAATTAATTTAGAAATGCGCGCGCGGATCGGCTCTACCTCGGTCTCGCTATATTTATTCGAGAAAAGGCACAAGAGCTCGTAGTGCGGCACTTCGGAGGATTTAGTTTTGCTCATAGTTGCAAATGTTTGGATCCCGGCCTGCGCCGGGATGACAAAGTCTAGTTAATAAAAAACACCCCGGTATTCATATCCCATCCTTTCGACAAAGGATAAGACACCTGGAGGGGTGATTGCGAATACCTGTCCCGTCAATCGCGACTGACGGGATCGAGCAGAATTGCCCGATATGGAAAAGGTGATATTGAGTTGTCTAGGCTGACTATATCATATCTTTGTTAAAAAAGCAAGGCCTACTACTTTTTGACAAAGCGGTATTTTAGGCTTAGGATGGGGATAGGAAAATTTAAAAAAATATATCAAAAGCCTAAGGAGGGTATTTTGAAAACATTAATAAATAGTAAGGTATTTAAAGACGGCATAATTCCAAAGCTACAAGAGCTGGGCTTTGAGCTTGAAACCATACGTATAGTATTGGTTTGGCTTGAAAATAATTTAGTAAGAACGCCGGAGGAAAATAAAAAAATAAAAGAGCAGGTAACAAAGTTTGCCAGTACTTCGGGATTTATTGAAACATTGCTAGATACATTCTGGCGAAGCGAAACAGGTAGTGATGAAATAAAAACTCTTCTCGAGTGGAGGGTTGCTATTAGCAAATATTTGG
>CALMNI010000048.1 GCA_937868555.1 uncultured bacterium
AAATTACATTAAATATCGCGTTATCTATCCATATTCCGTTGTTAAAGTTCACTGCTAGAGATCAAATTAAGAACAAAAAAACCGCTTTGCAGCGGCGTCCTTCGCAAAAAAGAAGCGATTAGCCACTGATTGAGGTTAAGATGATTAATTGATACTTCATAAGCAGTGTTTCTATTATACAGGTTTAAAAAACCCTGTCAAGGGTTATTGACAGGGTAGTCTAAAAGAAAGAATTACTTTAATATTAGCGAGAAAATAATCTTTCAAAATCGTCTGGTTTAGAGGCCTTTTTTGCTTTATTTTCTGAAGAGTCCTGCTCTGTGGAAAGAGGGGGGATAAGTTCGTCATCAACAGCCTCCTTAGCCTCTTCGTCTTCCATAAAATCCGGCTCTTCTTCCTCAATACTTTCCGCTTCGCTCTCTTCTTCACTATTATCTTCTTCATTACTGCTGATTTCATCACTAACCATCTCATCGGAGCTTAGATTTTCATCTCCAAGATAATTATCGGGAGGTGTAGCGGTAGCTTGATCATGTAAACGAACCCCAGCGATACTATCTTGCACCATTGAAGCATACTGCTCTTTAGTAACCATGATTTCACGAGGCTTGGCGCCGTTTGAAGGTCCAATAACGCCTGCTTCTTCAAGAATATCCAATAATCGAGCTGCGCGAGCATAGCCAATAGATAAACGGCGTTGCAAATAAGAGGCCGAAGCTTTCCCTGAATTAATAATTAATTCTTTGGCTTCTTGGAAAAGCTCATCATCGTCATCGGATCCGCCATCAATGCCCACGCCGGCAACCCCGCGTACTTTTTGGCGCTCAACAATTTCAGTGATATAACTTGGGGCACCACTCTTTTCTTTTATATACGAAACAACTCTCTTAATTTCTTGATCAGTAATCAAAGCCCCTTGTATGCGCTTTGGTTTAGTCAAAGACACACTGGAAAACAACATATCCCCGCGGCCTAATAATTTTTCCGCGCCTAATGAATCTAAAATGGTACGCGAGTCTATTCCGGAAGCAACTGAGAAGGCGATACGCGCCGGCATGTTTGCTTTAATCGTACCAGTAATAACATTCACGCTTGGACGCTGAGTGGCTAATACTAAGTGAATACCAACCGCACGCGCCATTTGCGCTAAGCGAACAATTCCCGTTTCCATTTCTTTAGCAGCAACAACCATTAAGTCCGCCAACTCATCAATAATGAAAATTATATAGGGCATTTTTTCCGTGGCGCTTTGATTATAACTTTCAATATCGCGCTTATGAACTTGGGATAAGGTTTCAAAACGCCTATCCATTTCATTTAAACACCACTTCAAAGCATTAATGGTTTTTGATACTTCAGTAATAACCGGGGTTAACAAATGCGGTAAACCGTTATAAATAGTTAATTCAACGCGCTTAGGATCAACCATAATAAGCTTGAGGTCATCAGGATTATTTTGGTACAGCAAACTGACAATCAACGTATTCAACATGACCGACTTTCCCGAGCCGGTAGCACCGGCAACAAGCAAGTGCGGCATTTTTGCAATACTCTCAAGCCATACTTTGCCCGCAACGTCTTTGCCTAAGGCAATCATTAAATTATTTTTTCTATGCTTGAAGTCTTCGGATTCCAATGTTTCGCGCAAGGTAACAATGGCGACAGTATGATTAGGCACCTCAATGCCAACCAAAGCTTTACCAGGTATTGGAGCCTCGATACGAACAGGGTGCGCTGCTAAAGCCATTGATAAGTCATTATTCAAGCCAGTGATACGAGAAAGCTTGATGCCTTCTTCTGGCTTCAGCGTATATTGGGTAACCGTTGGCCCAACGCTTACCTCGCCCATTTCAACCGGAATATTAAACTTTTCCAACGTTGATTTAATAATTTCAATATTGCTTTTAATATCTCCTGAAGTCGGTTTATAAATACGGTTATTAAGCAAATCAAAAGGCATGTCAATCTTGATATTGCTCGGTTTCCAATTGTGTTTTTCTTCAACTGGTTTAGCTTTAATAGCTTTACGCTTTGCGCTTGCGTCGTTTAAAGCATGCAAACTAAAGGTATCATCTGCCTCTCCTTCGACAACCGGCTCATTTTCCGCTTCTTCATTTTTTTCATCATATTCGCGAGCAAGCGCACTTTCTTTAGGCACTCTATTTTTAAAAAAAGAAAAAGGTTTTGCCAGCACCCGTGCCGGCCACGTTCCATGCTTAAAAAGAGTTGCTAAATTAGTATTAAACATCAGCATCATGCCTATGACTAATAAAGCTAAAACAATGATCAATCCTGCCCAAAATCCAAAAAGATTAATGACAATAGCCGCGAGCGTCCAGCCTATGTGTCCTCCGCCCGTTCCCATTTCCAAAGCGTAATCCCACTCATCAACACTAATAAATAATTGTAAAATTCCTTGAAAAGACCACAGGAATAGAAACATGCCTATATAATTTAGACCGGAAACTTCTGATTTTTCAGAATTATATAGTTGCCAGCCAGCAAAAAGGAGTAAAAGTGGAATAATAAAACTTCCCCAACCCGATAACCAAGCCATAGCTTGATTAAGGTAATATCCTAAACTGCCGCCTAATTCAAAAAGGCTTAAAAATGAAATTATGCCTAAGGCAAGCAAAAAAACTACCCAAATACTGCGCTTAATATCTGGGCT
>CALMNI010000049.1 GCA_937868555.1 uncultured bacterium
CGCAAATTGAAGCGGCTCGCAAAGATATAATGCGAGACTATGCCGAAAAACAACGGCAAATGGCGGATTGGTGTGCCGTGGCATGGAAAAATAGGGGAATGCAATGAACTGGTATTTTTATTTCCTATCTCAGCTTGCTCGCGATCCTTCACTGTGCGGCGATGCGGCTTACAGTAGCCGGATTATGGGCGATGTGATGGTTATGGTGATGGAGTGAGATATGGCAAACATGGGTTATTGCAGGTTTGAGAACACATTCGCCGATCTAATGGATTGTTATGATCACATCAATGATGATCTTAATGAGCTTGAGCATGACTATCGACTCATGTTAATCGATCTTTGCTTAAAGATCGCACGAGATTTTAATGGAGGCTCTCATAAGAGAGAGGTGGCAATGAAGATTAAAATGTCAAGCAAAATCAGTTTGCAAGACTATGCGGATAGCATAGTTGATCAAGAGTACCGCCAGCCGTTAAAAACACTGCATGAGGCCATGGCGGAAAACGGGTGGGAATTAGTAGATAAACCCACATGCTGCGAAGAACAAATCAATATCCGATCAATCATGGGTCTGCCTTATTTCGCGCAGTGCACAGTGTGCGGCAAATTTATTTCCGATATTTCAGCCCCAAAATTTAGTAAAACAGGATCATCTGTCAGGTTTATAGACTCAGGAAAGTTCGCCGATGATACAGACTGGTACCGTACGTGGATAGCTGGCACGGAATTGAGGGATAACGCATGAAAAAGAAATGGCGCTACAAACCGATGGCAACGCCGGTTCCAGCTAAGCACAAGAAGCGCAAACCGATGGCGACTAAGGTTGGTCTGGTAAGAAGTATCACTAGGGGATGGCTTCGTTCGGCGTCGGCCGTGTGTGGAGGTGATCTATGAATGGGCATTTTGTTGACAGCGAGACGATGGCAACGGCTTCGATCATCGTCTTGGGGCTTGCCGGATCGCTGTTGTTCGCTGCTGGCTTCATTGTCGGAAAATTATTTTAGGGGGATGTGGCGGTAGACATTGAAATTCAAAAATTATATGTTACTCTTTTAAGAGTATAGCCACTAAACAAAATCGCCCTACTGACTGCCATCGGTAGAGCGACGGGGATAACAATGAATGCGAAAATCATACGCCTACCCGCGCCTCGGCGCAAGACTAGTGACAAAGAATCGGAAGTTCTTGCCGAGATCAAGGCGCTTAGAACAGAAATGATATTGCTTATGAAACTGATTGCCAAGGCTATTCCGCCGTCACCATTTGATTATGAGGATGTTAGCCATGACTGATTTAGTCAAGTTCCAACCAGTTGCCATCCCCTATCAAGAGATGGAGAAGATGGCGACGGTTATCGCAAACAGCGGGCTGTTCGGGGTAAAGAATCCGGTGCAGGCGCTCGCGCTAATGCTCGTAGCTGCGTCTGAGGGACTTCACCCCGCAACGGCGGCTCGTGATTATCATGTCATACAAGGCCGGCCGGCACTCAAAGCAGATGCCATGCTCGCCAAGTTTCAAGCGGCTGGCGGGAAAGTAG
>CALMNI010000050.1 GCA_937868555.1 uncultured bacterium
TAAGATAGTCTCATAAAAAAAAAAAAATTAGTATATAAGATATAAGAGAATACAATTGCAATACCTTTTGGGGCAGGGGATTGAGCAATACGATTGCCGCTCGCTCGCTCCGCCGAGATAGGTATGATGGGGTTTGATATATTTTTATACGGGGTAGATGCCGTTTGGTGTCAACCGTGGCGTGTGCGCCGTTTTGCCCGCCCGCCATAGGATATGCCCCTTTTCCGCCAAAACGTCGCCACGGCCCGCGTTGGTGGCGTACAACCGATTCCGTGGTCCGGCGGGCGACCGTTTTCCGTCCACCCGGCGGGCAACCGCACCCCCGACCATCGCCGCGCAAAAGGTGTTGACAAGCACAATATCCCATCATATAATTGGTTCCGCAACCACCCGAACAGGAGCCAAGATGAAAAAGTTTTTACGAGTTAATTTTAACGAAGGAATAATATACGAGGTAGAGTTCTCAAACCCAACAGCCATAGATGGCTATTGGTTTGGGGATTCTCCAAAGAATGCAGTTTCTACCGCTGAATTATTCCCTAACACGCCCAAAGCACGCCAGCGCCTTGAGGCAATTTGTGCCAAGGTGCAACAAGCCAAGGCAATTCAGCAGGAAGCTGAAAAGGATATTTATTCCCTACTAAGGGAAAAAGCACTGAGTTTGCTAGATTAATCCCAAACAGGAGGCAAAATGAAATCCAACACCCCGCGCACAACCGCCGCGCAATGGCATGAAGGGCAATTTAGCGCCCTTTACGCATATTCCAGCACCGGCACCGTCCTGCCGGGTCTCGCCGCCGAAGTGAAAGCATGTCTTTACCTCTCGAAAGGCAAAGAATACGCCGAGCTAGCCCGCCTTTATGTTGCCATCGCCCCCGTTCCAGCCATTAACGAGCTGGAAGGTAAACGCTTTTGGCACCGGAGCCTTACCGATAGCCGAGGCTTTCCAATGAAATGCCATTCCAACGGCAAACTAAAAACCTGGAAAACCCGTCCCAACGATTTTCAACTGCCCGTTAAATACGGC
>CALMNI010000051.1 GCA_937868555.1 uncultured bacterium
GTTTCGAGTGCAACAGTAAAAGCTGAACCGGTATATTTTTCTATTTTTACAACTCGTCCTTTCCGTAAGGCCTACGTTCATTTAGAATTCGAACGGCCGGCGCCGCTTATGGAAATGGGCATACGTCGTGGACCCACAGTATGGAATTTTGATCGCCAGCCGCTGTATTCCAATGTTTTAGAAAATATAGGACGAGCGCCGGAAACTATAAAAGAAAATGGCGTAATGATATGGCAAAAAAAGTTGCAGCATCATTCTGTCCAAGAATTTTTACAGAGTAATCCTCCGCTTGATACAACCGCAGTGTACAATTACAATATGCGAACTAATGTTCATCTTAAGGATTACCAGGCTTATCCAACGCCAAGAACTCTTGCCTTGGGCCTTAAGGGACATTATGAAATTGTTACATATAGCGCAGGAGAAAGTATTGAAATGCGTTTTACTATTCACGATGTTAATGAAAATAAAGATCCTGATCCTATTGCGGTAACGCTGTACAATAACAAGGGCGAAGGGATAGCAACGGTTGCATTAGCTGATGATGCTGGTGCGCCTAAAAAGATGTCTGGTGAAAGAATCATTACTCTCAAAAGCGGACCTGTGCCCGCAGGTGTGTATAAGATTGAATTTAAAAGCAATGATGATATTATTACCGATTCTCTCACCACCCGCCAATCAAAAATTTCTTTTACTAACCGTCTTTGGCTCGCAGCCTCAAAGCGCGGCGCACTTTCTCTCTATACTGACGGCAGCTATTTAGACGCTCAAACTATTGCGCCTGCAAGTCTGCAGACAATACACAGCGAATCCCAGCAATTGGTGGTATCGGAAACATACCGCCAGTTTCATTTGCAGTATTCCCATCCATGGCGGGAAGAGAAAAGTATAACGCTATCTAGAGATGATGTGATTCTTGCTTCTGATGGAGTGTTTGCTTTTAAGCCCGAAGAACTTATTAATGCCTCTTTTAGGGCCTTACCGGAAGAGGAGCTTTTGCAAACAGCGCATATTGATTCTATAGTGGCCGGTTATGAGCCAGTCAGCGGCAATGAAGTTTTACAGCGGGATATAGTTTTTGATTTGTCAGGCGCATACCGCGAGAAAGGGAGATATTCATTTTTAATTGCCGCCCCGGGTATTGAAAAAGTAGCAGGCGGAACTCATCTTATCTCTATACGCGTACGTTTTGAGGGAATGACATTGTGGGAGTTTATAAAAAAATATGTTCAAGCCTAAAAAGTATTATCCCTACATAGAGGAATTTTTTGTCGCAATGAGTAGTAGTTTGCTCCTCTTGCTCATTATTGAATCACTCAAAGCCGGTCTTGTTAGCAGCCGCTTGAATTTAAATTATTGGTTGATGGCATGGGTAATCAGTGCTATACTTTTGTTGTACATGAAAAGTACTACGCCTCCGGCAAATTAATATCAAATTCATTTTTTACTATGGAATCGACGGTTTTTTCAAAAATTGCTAATCATGAAGTTCCGGCACATATTATTTGGGAAGATGATTCTTTTATCGCCTTTCTTGATGTTTTGCCGATTGCCCCCGGGCATGTCATAGTTGCTCCTCGTCAACCTTTTGCTTCTCTTGAGGATATGCCCGATGGATCCTTGGGAAATTTTTTTGTTGTTGCTCAGAAAATTGGCAAAGCATTTTTAACAGCCTTGGGTGCAGAAGGATACAGCCTTTTTTTAGATAATAAGAATGGGGCAAACCAACGCGTACCGCATGTCCATTTCCATGTATTGCCTCGTGCGGCCGATGATGGCCTTGGACGCTGGCCGCAAAATAATGCTTATGCCGATGGCGAGGCCGAAGAATATACTCGTAAGCTGCGAGGAGTAATTAGCTGATATGCGTCTCTTTGTTACCGGAGGAGCTGGTTTTATAGGCTCTCATTTTATTAGGCATTGGCTCAAGGGCCATCCTAATGATACGGTTATAAATTATGATGCTTTGACGTATGCCGGCCATACAGAAACAGTAGCTGATCTTTTGGATAATCCGCACTATCGATTTGTAGCTGGAGATATTAGGGATGAACAGAAAGTAGGGGATTTAATTGCTGAAAGCGATATTGTCGTCCATTTTGCCGCTGAAAGCCATGTTGACCGTTCTATTATTTCAAGCAAACCGTTTGTGCAGACAAATATTGAAGGCACCTTGGTATTATTGGAGGCAGCAAAGAATGCCCCAACGCGGCCGCGCTTCCACCATGTTTCTACTGATGAAGTTTTTGGGTCTTTGAACCCTTCTGATCCGAAATTTTCTGAGTCCACTCCTTATGACCCGCGAAGCCCCTATAGTGCCTCTAAAGCATCATCAGACCATTTAGTGCGGGCATATTACTATACGTACGGTTTGCCGATAACCATATCTAATTGTAGTAATAATTACGGCGCTTACCAGCTTCCGGAAAAATTGATACCTTTGTGCATTACTAATATTCTTGAAGGCAAGCCTTTACCCCTGTATGGCAGAGGAGAAAACATTCGCGATTGGATATACGTGCTTGACCATGTCAAAGGAATCGAAGCAGCGATAGAACGGGGCACTATTGGAGAGACCTATTGTTTGGGTGGTAATAATGAATTAAGCAATATTGAAATCGCGCGTATGATTTGCAAGGAGCTTGGAGTTAATGAGGACGTTATTACATATGTTGCCGATAGACCAGGCCATGATTTCCGTTATGCGATTGATAGTTCTCGCGCTGAACATGATCTTGGATGGAAGCCAGAATTAAATTTTAAACAAGGCCTTCATGAAACAGTGGCGTGGTATCGTGATAATCGCTGGTGGTGGGAACCCATAAAAGTAGGAATAGCATTATGATATCTTCAATGAATCTTACATCTCCAATGCTTGTCGGCTTAAAAGCCGTACCCGGAAAAGATTGGCCGGAACGTTTGGCGTCAGTAAAAAAATTAGGCTTGACCGAGTTGGCATTATTTTTAGCTGACTTAGCTTCGGAAGAGCGCCGGGAATTATACAGAGTCCTTGAAGGAAGCGGTATCGCCTCTATTCCATATGCACAGTTGCCTTCGTCGGCTGAAGAATGGGAACCGGCGTATTTGTCGGCTAAATACGCTACGAATGTTTTTAGTTTTAGGGCTGAGGAGAAAACATACGCGCTTATTGCTGCCTTGCCTTCACCCTTGCCCATGATTCTAATTGAAAATCCTCGCGGATCTATTAACCCTTCTCTATTTAGCGAACAAGCATTGCAGCATCCCAGTGTTTCCGGCATTTGCTTGGATGCGGGGGCTTTAGAGTTGCAACGATTGCGTGGAGGAAAAACATATGAGAGTGCTATCGCCACTCTTGATCATTATCCAGTCCGCTGCGCTTTTGTTTCGGCGATTCCTGAGTTTTGGTTTGGCAGACTGCTCGGCCAAAAAAAGAAAGTAACTTCGTTGACTGATCTGCATTATCTCAAACATTTCCCAAGTATTTATTTTTCAGGTATTGTAGCGTTATGTGTTGATAACAGCTTTGAAGAACAGAAGGAAATTTTAGCTTATTTGCAATCATTCTTTCGCCCCCTGGTATGAGAATATTATTATTAGGATCCCAAGGGAATTTAGGAACGGCTTTTACGGCTCTGTCGAAAGAAAATCCTGATATTGAATGTATAGGGTGGGATAAAAGCGAAATTGATGTTACTGATCGAACTTTGCTGGAAAAGAAAATGGCTACGCTCAAGCCCGATGCAATTATTAATACGGTTGCTTTCAATGACGTTGACGGAGCGGAGAAAGAAGAAGAGAAAAAGCTAATCGCGGAAAAACTAAATGTCGAGCTAGTCCGTACTTTGGGAGAAATTTCAATCGAATTTAATTGCGTATTAGTTCATTATTCAAGCGATTACGTGTTTAAAGGAGACGTGCAAGGGGGTTATAGCGAAGATGCGGAAACTTCGCCTCTTAATGCGTACGGCGAAAGCAAGGTTCGGGGAGAGCAGGAACTTATTAAATTAAGCGGTCGGGGCTTACATTGGTATTTAATTAGAACAGCCCGTTTATTTGGTCCAAAGGGCAGCGGACCTTCAGCTAAGCCTTCTTTTTTCGAAATAATGATGGGATTGGCAAAACAGGGGCAACCTCTTAAAGTTGTATCTGATGAACGAGGTTCTTTTACGTATACCCCTGATTTGGCCCAAGCAACACTTGACCTGCTTTTGAGCGGCGACAATTTTGGAATTTACCATTTAGTAAATGACGGGGAGGCAAGTTGGTACGATGCCGCCCGTTGCTTCTTTAAAAGTAGGGGTATGGAAGTGCCCATTGAGCCAGTTCCCGGGACCTCTTTTGCGCGAGCGGCGCAGCGACCCGTTTTTTCAAGATTACGCAATACTAAACGACCTGCTCTGCGCAGCTGGCAGGCCGCCATTGACGAATACGCAAAAGGCGTATAATGTTTGGAATTGATCACATTATGAGAGGAATACTACTATCAGGGGGAAGGGCCACTCGCTTGCGCCCCTGCACAACTGTCACCAGCAAGGGATTGCTGCCGATATATAATCGGCCTATGATTTATTATCCTCTTAATACGTTATTGCGAGCCGGGGTAACCGACATATTGATTATTATCAGCCCGGAGTATGCGGGCGATTATGTGCGCTTACTAGGCAGCGGAAAAGAGTTTGGAGCTCGCTTTACATTTGAAGTTCAAGAAGAACCGCGAGGGTTGGCGGAGGCATTTATTATTGGCGAGCATTTTATTGGGAATGATAATGTGGCGATGATACTGAGTGATAATATTTTTGCTGATGATTTATCTGCTGAGATAAAAAGTTTTAAAAGCGGCGGAAAAATTTTTGCAAAACCAGTTCCTGATCCGGAGCGTTTTGGGGTCGTTGAAGTAAATGCCGAAGGCAAAGCCATCTCTATCGAAGAGAAGCCAGCGAACCCCAAAAGTAATTTGTGCATCACGGGAGCATACGTATATGATTCTCGAGTTGTTGAAGTTGCGAAAAAAGTTGCTCCGAGCGGGCGCGGTGAATTGGAAATAACTGATTTGCATCGATGGTATATGGAGCGTAATGAATTGGAAGTGGTAATGATTCACCAAGAATGGATAGACGCAGGGACCTTCGACAGTCTATATGAGGCGCAAGCCTTGGCAAAAAACAAGCTTCAGGATCATCTTATTATTTAATAGCTTATGAATAAAGGGCAGTCGCCTTTAATTGCTATCGGCTATATTGAATACGGCGCAACTACGGCGCCGTATCTGCCTTTTTTCCTTGAAAGCCTTACTCGTCAAACCTATTCAAATGTCATTATATTGTCTCATGACAATACTCCAGGAGAAGGAAAAGATAACATTGGTTTTAGCCGTGCCTACAATAAATTAATAGGCGAAGCGATAGCTCAGGGAGCTGAGTATTTCTTGGTTATTAATCCAGATACCATTCATGAGCCAGACATGATTGAAAAATTAGCGGCTGCTTTAGAGAATAATCATGCCTTGGGTTCTGTCTCGCCTAAAATACTCTCATGGGATTTTTCTAGTAATACTAAGACCAATATTATTGATAGCTGCGGGTTAAGGCTCCATTCTGCTTTGGAGTTTCGCGATATAGGCCAAGGAGAAGTTGATAGGGGACAATATGATAAAACGGCTATTCTAGGCCCTTCTGGCGCAGCTGGACTTTTTCGTTTAAGCGCCTTGAAAGCAATACAAGAAAACAACCAGTATTTTGATGAGCGTTTTTTTATGTATAAAGAAGATTGTGATTTGGCATATAGATTGCATATGGCTGGATTTGCTTCTGCTTTAATCCCGCAGGCTCTTGCCTATCATGATCGTACGGCTAGCGGTGGCACGCTTAGCAAGCGGTTATTGCAGCGATGGGATAGAACACGAAGTGCGAAAGGGTATTCTTTTGTAAATCAGCATTTGTTGTATCGTAAATATTGGACGCAGCAAACAAGCAAGGATAAATTTTTAATCATTCTGCATGTCTTCATGCGTTTTGGCGCTGCTATCGTATTGGAGCCGTATTTACTAGCGCATTACCGTTATATAATTAAGCGTATATGAAGTTTTCAATTATCATCGTATCGTGGAATGTGCGCAAAGCTTTGCGTGAAAACCTATTGAGTTTGCCTCATGATGCTGATGCGGAAGTGGTCATAGTGGATAATGCTTCTCAGGACGGGAGCGCTGAAATGGTTCAAGAAGAGTTTCCTCAGTATGAGCTCATTAGGAATACAGGTAATCTTGGGTTTGCAAAAGCCTGCAACCAGGGATTAGCGAAAGCCACTGGCGAGTATTTAATTCTTTTGAATCCTGACATGAAAATATTTCCAGAAACGTTGCCGGCTTTGGCTGCCTGGCTTACGAAAAATCCGCAGGCGGATGTAACAGGAATTTCTTTGCGCGATTCTGAAGGACAGGTCATGCTCCATGTCCGTCGCTTCCCCCATTGTATAGATCAGTTGGCAATTGTTTTAAAAATTCCTCATTTTTTTCCGCACATTTTGGATTCATATTTGCGCTCAGATTTCAATTATAATCTTGCTCAAAAAGTTGATTCCATTCGCGGAGCTTTTTTTGCCATTAAGCGTTCAGCCTATGAGAAGTACGGAGGTCTTGATGAACGCTATTTTATCTGGTTTGAAGAAGTTGATTATTGTAGAACGATTGCTGCGGGAGGAGGACAAGTGTGGTATACTCCGGCCGCGAGTGCAATTGATTTTGTCGGCCAAAGTTTTAAGCAGTTGAATATTACTACTAAACAAAATTATTTTAAAAATAGCATGCTTACTTATTTTAAAAAATGGCATCCGTGGTGGCAAAAAGAATTGCTAGCTTTGGCTTGGGATTTTTCCGAGCTACTCGTACAACTGGCTTCTTATCTTAATATTAAGCCTCGGACAAGAACTTAAACACATGAAACGTTTGGCCGTCATTATTAGCCCAAATTATAAAGATTATGCTTCGCGCTATTTGGTAGACTGCGCACGGTCTCTTTCTGAGCAGTCGTTTTCTGATTTCGATTTATTTCTGGTTGACAATGAAAGCTCGGAAACAAGTTACAATTATTTGCGCGACGTTGTTCCGGCAGCGCATATTCTTCGATGCGAGCACAACGCTGGTTTTGCCGGTGGCAACAACACAGCTTTACAGGTTGTCATTGAAAAGCAGTATGAGTATGCTCTGCTCTTAAATATGGATACGGTTATTTCTAAAGATTGTTTAGAAAAGCTTATCATGGCGGCCGATGCACATGATGATGCTGCAGCGATACAGGCCCGGCTTATGCTGTGGCCCGATACGAAAAAAATCAATAGCCTCGGCAATGAAATGCATTTTCTCGGTTTTGGGTTTTGTCGAGCATATCAACATTCCTATTCGCCGGCCTCAATTGCTTTTCCGGAAATTGCCTATCCTTCGGGAGCGGGCGTATTATTGCGTGTAAGTGTTTTGCGCGCCGTTGGCTTATTTGATGAAGAAATGTGGATGTACAATGAGGATCAAGACTTGGGCTGGCGGTTTTGGTTGGCGGGATACCGTTGTTTGCTTGCTCCTGAAGCTGTTGTATATCATAAATACGAATTTAGCCGTTCCATCCAAAAATATTATTGGATGGATAGAAATCGTTTGATTGCTATTTTAAAAAATTATCACGCTCTTACGCTTCTTTTTATTTTACCAGCCCTGGTGATGATGGAGGCAGGCTTAGCACTTTTTTCGCTGCAGTCTGGATGGTGGAAGGAAAAATTAAAAGTATGGCAATATTTTTTATCATACAAGCATTGGAATTATATTATGAGAGAGCGCCGCAGGATTCAGTCAACGCGCCGCATTCGGGAGAAAAAAATTGCTGCATTAATTTCAGGGAGGATTTGGTACCAGGAAATTGACGATGCTAAGTTGCGCCTTATTAATCCTGTATTTGATGCTTACTGGAAGATCCTCAGATATATTATGTGGTGGTAGAATACGTGCTAGAATAATTTTATATGGATATTAGCATTATTATCGTTAATTATAAGAGCAAGGGCTTAACGCTTAATTGTATTAAGTCTATACAGGAGGCTGATTTTAAAGATTTGCGTCACGAGATCATTGTAGTAGATAACAATTCGGACGATACGCTTGGTGAAATATTAGCTTGGCAATATCCTGAAGTAGTTTTTATTAAAAGCGACCGCAATAGAGGAATGGGAGGAGGAAATAATATCGGGATAGCTCGAGCCCAAGGAACGTATATTGTTATTATGAATCCGGACACAATTGCTTTTAAGGATACATTTACCAAGCTTTTTATATTCATGGAGCAAAACCCCCGGGTTGGAATTGCTGGCCCCCAGCAATTCAATCCCGATCAAAGTATCCAGGATTCCCGCTATCGCTGGCATTCTTTGCTTATGCCTATGTATCGTCGCACCTTTTTGGGGAAGTTCTCTTTTGCTAAGCGGGCCACCGAACATTTTTTGATGCATGACGTACCTAAGAATGTTGCACATCCGGCGGATTGGTTGCTGGGGTCATGTTTATTTATTAGATCGAAATTTTTGCGCGAGGTGGGGAATTTTGATGAACGCTTTTTTCTATATTTTGAGGACACTGATTTGTGTAGACGTTTTTGGGAAAAAAAATTCCGGGTAATGTACTTCCCGGAAGCTCGCATTATTCATAATCATAACAGAGCAAGTGCTGATAGGGCATGGTATGCATTTTTTCTTAACCCGGCTGGGCGACGGCATTTGGGTTCGTGGTTTAGATATTTATCTAAGTGGGGAATTAGACGCCCGTTAGATATTAGTACTGAAGACTGAAAAGACCCGAGCCGGTATCGGTTTGTGCGATGTACAGAACTTCATGCTCGCTGGCAGCGAGTATTTTTTGTATATTTTCGGCGTTGAGTAGTTTGGTCGCTGGATTTGCAGGAAAACCCGAGACGGGAATCGCAGTAAGGCTTGTTGCGGTTGCGTAGAGCGCATAGTGGCCTTTAGGCAACAGAATCGTATCAATGACATTTTCCCCAAGTCGGGAAATAAGACGGGCTTCGGTATTGTCTTCTCGAAGGCGCAGTTCAAATGGGGTTGCATACATCAGTTTATTATTTACCCAGTGGCCTAAAGAAAAATCATTTGCAATACGGGTAACTCGGTATGGAGAAATGAGAGGGAGGGGCTGTTCAATCACATACAAATTGCGAGAGCGCTGTTCGTAGATAAGCGGTTCCGGATTGTCGGCTCGTAAAAATAAATATTCTCCATGGGGTAATTGTGTTGTTTGAAAGCGTTGGGGGTCATTGCTGCTAAAAGCAATGAGTTCATTATTCGGAGTAGTGACGAGGATATAGATTTGCCGGCCCTCGACCTCGAAATCTTTTATTTGTAGTTTGCTAATAAGTCCCTTGGCCTCTTTAATCTCTTCGAATGTTTTTGAGGAAAGATCGAAACGAAAAAGTCCTTGGGCGGACAGACCATAAAGACGATTGTTAGTATTACGATCCCAGCGTAGTAATTCGGAAGCAGGTCTTTTAGCGTTTTTAAAATCAAAGAGTATTTCTCCGTTGTTATTTATAAGCAAGCGATTTGCATAGAGAAAGAGATCCTTGTCTTTTGACCATAGTATGTGGGAATCAGTTAGATTCTCGGGAATCACAATATCAAGGTTTTGTTTTTTTTGCACTGAAAAGATGGTTAGTTTTTTGGAGGCAAGTGAAATAATGGTCTGCCCATCAGGAGAAGGGAAATTACTCGTATTTGGATCAAACTCTTTCAGCAGCGTAGGTTTTGCATTTTGAAATAGGCGTATAGATTCGGCATTAAAGACCTCGCCGGCGTGGACGGTTATTTTTTCTTCCCAGGGGAAGTAGCCATTGGCTTCTAAACGAAGGGAATAATCACCGGGCGCAAGATCGCTGATTTTAGCCGGACTGCGTGCAGGAGTTTTCTGTCCAAAAAGCTGGTGTAAAAGTGTAGTTGGCCGCTGTCCATTTAAAAAAATTTCAGCGCCGCTTGGCTCGCTTTTAATGTTGATAGAAGCTGTTTTTTGAAGTTCCCAGCGCCGCCAATTAACTGTTCGTCCAGTTGCATAGAGCAAAACAACCGGAACAATGGCTAGAAAAAGAAGTATGAAAAAATAAAATAATAGTCGTCGTTGAGTCAGTGTCATAGCGATCATTGTAGCTGGAATGCTCATTTTTTTCAATATCAATTTATTTTTTGAACCGAGCGAAATATGCTATACTACTAGTCTATGAAATATCCACTTTTCCCCTCAACAAAAACATTCCGGCCTGTATGGCTGATTTTTTCTTTGTTCGCTGTCGGCCTAGCCTTTGCTGCAGGGCTCCATTGGAACGATGATCGTTTTCAGACCGCATCAACCGATGCAGTTTTTCAAGGAAAACTGAATAATAAGCCGGGGGCTATTACACGAGGGAATGACATTGATTTCGCTCTTTTTTGGAATGTGTGGGATACCTTGAAAAAGGAGTATGTTGATAGCGGAGTCTTAACTGATAAGAAATTATTTTATGGCGCCTTGCGCGGGCTAGTTGCTTCAACTGGAGATCCCTATACTGTGTTTATGAATCCGGAAGAGGCTACTGATTTTGAAGAGGACTTATCCGGGACTTTTGAAGGAATTGGTGCTGAAATTGGGATACGTAATAATGATTTAATTATTATTGCTCCCCTAGAGGATATGCCAGCGATGAAAGCTGGAGTACGGGCAGGGGATAGAATTTATGCCATCGACGGAAAAACAGCAGTTAATTTGTCTGTTGAAGAAGCAGTTAAGAAAATTCGCGGCGCCAAAGGGACAACCGTTACGTTAACCTTAGTTCGGGAAAAGGTTGATAAGCCTATTGAAGTTGCAATTAAACGGGATACCGTAGTTGTTAAAAGCGTAAAAACAACCTGGAACGAAAAAGATAAGGTCTTTATTATCAAGGTATATAATTTTAATAATGATACCAAGGAATTGTTCAACCAGGCCGTTGCTGAGGCCTTGACAAAGAAGCCAGCGGGCTTAATCCTTGATCTTCGAAATAATCCCGGCGGATATTTGGATACAGCCGTGGCAATGGCTAGCAAGTGGGTTAACAAAGGAACCATCGTTAGCGAGCAGTTTGGTAACGGAGAGAAAATAGATCATGACGCCCTAGGCTCTTCCCCCTTAGCAGATATGCCAACGGCAATTTTGGTTAATCAGGGAAGCGCTTCGGCATCTGAAATCGTAGCCGGCGCTCTTAAGGATTATGGTAAGGCGGTTCTTATTGGTGAAAAAACATTTGGCAAGGGGTCAGTACAAATTTTACGCCAACTTGAAGATGGCTCAGTGGTTAAAGTTACAACGGCAAAATGGTTGACTCCTAAGGGCTCTTCAATTCATGAAAAAGGCATTCAACCAGACATTGTCGTTGAACGTACCACTGAAGATAGAGAAAAAGAAAAAGATCCGCAGTACGAGAGAGCTGAAAAAGAGTTACTAAAAAAAGTTCATAATTGATCATATGCATATCCCACGGCATCAGTCGCATCTTGGTTTTACATTAATTGAAGTGCTTATTGCCCTTGGGATTATGGTCGTTATAACGACCTTGAGCTTAGTCGATTTCCGTACTGCAGATTCTCAGTCGGCATCTAATTTTGGCGCACAGTTACTTGTGAGCGATCTTCGCTCAGTTGCTTTAAAAGCGCTTGGTGGAGAGCGTTTTCAAGGCAAAACCCCCGGAGGATGGGGTGTGTATTTTGAAGAAGATAGCAACCAATATATTATTTTTGCTGATTTGGATAATGATCGCAACTACGATTTCAAAGAAAAGTACAAAGCGGTCGCTTTAGATTCAGGGATAAAAATTAGTTGGCAAAATTACAGCATAGGATCATTAGTATTCAACGAATCAGATGCTAAGCCCTATGCCGCTGGCTTGCCAGTTAACTCTGGGGCTGGCGATGTGGTCATTGTTCTCAAGAATTCGGCAGGGGCAGAGATAAAAAGTATTTTTGTTAACCCGGCCGGGGCAGTAAATTTTTAATATGTTACACCGCCATCATCAAGGATTCACATTGATAGAGGTCGCTGTGGCAGTTGCAATTTTGGTAATGACTTTTGGGGGAGTTATGGCATTGATTATTTCTGGCAAAGAATCAAAGGTCAGTGGCCGGAATAATATGATAGCATCCTATTTAGCAAAAGAGGGTATATCCTTGGTGAATTTTGCTCGCAACCAAAATTATCATAATAGCCAGCCGGCTTTTGCCTCTCTCTATGATGAAAATAATCCTTACTACTTTCTCATAGATTACGAGGGAATGAGCAGTATTACTGAAGCGGCTTCCAGTGATGTAAAAAAAGCTGAGCCTTTGAATTTATATAATTCTTACTATGGATACAGTGCTGAACCCACAGCGGTTCCGACTTCATTCCGGCGCCTTATTACAACTATTTACCATGGCGATGCAACGCCCCCGTATCTTGATGTTAAAGTGGAAGTATATTGGCAAGAAGATACCAAGAGAAACACTGTCACTTTATCTGAAGAATTAACCGATTGGCGATAAATATGAAAATAGTAAGAATTATGAAATCGTGCCAGCCTAGAGGTTTTACGCTTATTGAATTAATGACGGCAGTAGCTCTGTTCGTTATTGTCATGGTTGTAGCAACTGCTTTATTTAATCGTTCCATTGAGAGCCAAACTGATACGGTTGCTTCTAAAAACATTTATGAAAGCGGCGACTATGCGCTTCGTTATATGAGCGCTGAATTTAGCGGAGCTCGAGAAGAGCTGGCGGGCTGCGGTCCTTGCGATTTAAATACCCGTTATTTTTGCATTGACGCCGGCAAAATTTATTTTCGCAATAAGGATAGCGTCTGCGAAAATTTTGAATTACAAAGCGATGAGGACAGTGTTAGCCGCCTAACGCTTGTACGCGGTGCTGAAAATTTGTTTTTAACCGATAGTTCAGTCAGCGTAACCGAGCTAGTTTTCGATAGCCAAGTTTTAAGCGATCCCGTGTATCCTTCAAATAAGGTAAGTGTTCATTTTAAAATAGGACCCTCTATTGGTTCAACCGTTAAACCGCTTGATTTACAGACAACAATCGCCACGACTGCAGAGCCCTTTGTCTGCGGACAGAATATTCTTGATCGTGATAATTATAGCTACCCCACCGTACAAATTGATGATCAATGTTGGTTGGGAGCTAATTTAAGAACAAAGACGAAGGCTGATGGAACATGCATAAATGACGGATTCACTATTCCTTGTGCTGATGCGAGCGCTAGTGATGATAATTTAGGACGTTCTTGCTATGATAATAATGAGGCTAATTGCACAAGCGATGGCGCTTTGTATACTTGGACAGGGGCAATGAGCCCTAGCCTTAATGAGGGTGATCAGGGAATATGTCCCTTGGGTTGGCATATCCCAACTGCTGCAGAGTGGCATGAACTTGAGTATTTCTTTGTTGATGGCAACAATACCTGCGATCCGGATCGAGATAATATTGAAGATTGTTCTCCGGCTGGCACGCGTTTGCAAGAAGCGGCCGCTACTGATTTCGCCGCTTTATTGGCCGGCTATAGGGAGGCCGGGAGTTCCTTTAATGAGAGAGGAAACAATGGAGAGTTTTGGACGTCTACTGAAGGCGTTAACGACGATGCGAGACAGTATACTATTTCAGGAAGTAGCGATTTAGTAAACCGCAGGTTAATGGAAAAAATTCAAAGTTCATCAGTACGCTGCTTAAAGAATTAATTATATGAGGTACAAGAGAGACAAGGGAATAGCATTATTTTTGACTATGTCAGTAGTCTTTGTTGTTTTAACAACGGTTATTATTGCAACCGCTGTTATTTTAAATAATCTTGATAGAGCTAAGGAGCAAGCTTCAGCGGCTCAGGCTCGTGAAGCTGTAAATGCTGGTGTTGAAAAGATTAAAGCTTTATACAAAAATAATCAAAGTTTTTTTGAAAGTTGCGCCGTTGATGATTGTATTAATTTCAGCGATCCGGAAAATACTTCGTGCGTAAGTTGTAGCGATGTAAAGGCAACATATACAGCCACTGGTTATCGCTATAAAGCGCGCATTGTTTCTTTGACGGTTAATGGAGCTACTTTTGCAATGAGCGGATATGCCGGCACTGCGGTTTCAGAGAAGACCGTGCCTGTTCTATTTTCAACGCCCGTGAGTCGTGATGCTCAAAGGGTTGCTGGCGCAAATATTCTTATTGACGCTATTAATCAATATTATACTGCCAATGGAAGTTATCCTGAAGGCAGAACTTGTCTCGGCCATCTTGCGAATTACAGCTTGTCGGATAATGGTTTTAGCGATACTCCTTCGGGTACCATGTATTTAGCATCTATACCTAAGCCGCCTTTGGCGGCAAGCTGCTATCGATATCGCGGACACGGACTTGAGGAGGGTGATCCTAAGAATATTGCCTTTTCCCTTCGCTATGGAATGGAGCATGGTGCTGGAAGAAAAAGCGATCGCGAGCAAGAATATGAAAGTTCGGATCATGGTTCTGCTGAAGTGGTTCGTGATAATCAAAGAACGGCCGCTATTAATATAGTGCGGCAAGGCTTAGCCGATTTTTTTGCTGTGCATGGGTTCTATCCGGTGGATCGTCTGCTTTTCCAAAATCCTACTGCCTATAGTTTATCTGATAGTGGTTTTTCAACGACGCCTAGCGGTACTGTGTATATTGAATCAATGCCTTCGCTTCCCGATCCGGCAAACGGATATAGATATGTTGCTCATCCTATTTCTGATGCAAATATTGCCAGCGAAGCAACCTCCTATTCTATACACTATTTCTTTGAAGCTGGCGGCGATTGCCGCGGCTGGCGTCGTCATGCGGCTAATGCTGCAAGCGTAAATGGTTCCGATCATGGCCAGGCTTGGAAAGATGCACATGCTTGTCCCTCCTAGACCTTAGAATCGTATTTTGCTAGGATGTATGCATGCACCGGCAATCGCGCTGCCGTGACTACCTGCTGAGGCGGGGTACTAAAATTGTTTTCTGCATCATTAGTAGCCGTAGTACCGGTGATGATGCGTAAAGCAATTAGGGCCACTAGGGTGACTCAATGCTATTTTCGATTGGTGCGGTGCCGTTTGGCGGCCGCGCGTTTCGGCAGCGCAGCTTGGTGTTTTTTTATGAAAGAAGATGCACGCAGAGCTTCCAGCAAGCACAATATCAGGCAGGCTTATCTTGAGCTAGCGGAACGCTTAGAAAAAGGGAGCCAGGCCGGAAGATACGCCGGTCTTGATGGCAATACAATTGTGGATATTGATTATCGTTCAATTGCTTCATTGGACCAAGTGAGAAAAGATCTACTCGCTTGTAGCAAGATAAGGCCAGCACGCCTCGTAACCATACCAAAACGCACGGGAGGGGAGCGACAGGTATATATATTGTCTATAGTTGATCGAATTCGAGCACGAGCTCTTTTTCGTGTGTTGGAGCCTTTGTGCGAGAAGGCGTACAGTCCCTTTCTTTTTTCTTATCGTTCCGGGCATTCTAGCCATTTTGCAAGCCGCAGTATTGCTCGGCGCTATCATCGGAATTTTGGAAATGATTTTGTTCTTACGGTTGATTTAAAAAACTATTCTGATCGCCTTGACCACATTATTCTTCGCAATAAATTACGGTCAATTGGAGTAAGCGATGATTTGCTAGGCATGATAGAGCCTTTTCTCCATATTTCTTTATGGCAAGGCGATCATCAGTCAGTAATGGAAAGCGGTCTGCCTCAAGGCACACCCCTAACGTCATTATTTGCAAATTTATATTTAACAGAGTTAGATTTTTGTATAGGACCGCGAGTTGCACTGTATCGACGCGTGGGGGACGATTTAATTATTTTTGATAAAAGTCAGGAGAAAAGAGATTCTGCTTACGCGCTCATTAAAGAAGGTGTTCAACTATTAAAATTAACCCTGCAGGAAAATAAAACTCATCTCGGCAAGAGCGATGAAGCATTTAGATTTTTAGGATATTCGTTCCATGATAATACTATTAGCCTAGACCAATCTTTTGTGGTTGAATTAAAGAATAGTTGGCGCAGTTCTTTTCGGGCATGTTCAGGAACGTTGCCTAATCGTTTGCGCCGATTGAAAAAACTCGCTTTTTTTTCTGAAACAAGTTTTCACAGCACATTTTTAGAGGTTCTTCGGCAACACCCTCATCTTGATGATGATGTGCAGATGCAGCGCTTGTCTCATCAGTTTTATAATTACGCAACGGCCGCTCTTTTTGGAGAAGCAACTCCCCGTAATCGACGACGAGCGGAGCCGCTTCTTAGAGAAATAAAATTTCCTTCATTATATGATTATTACCTCGCCTATCGCCGGGGAAGAGGAGGACTCGCTCCTCAAGCTGCTCCAGGAGCGGCGTGATTTACGCCTCGAAACAAAAAAATTTGCTTTTGAATGGCGTCACTATGTCTACCTTAAGCGTTTTGTTCAGCGAAATAAAAAAATATTTTGGGGACTTTTGGCTGCTCTCCTTCTTCAAACAGCGCTTGAATTAAGTTTGCCGGTGTACAGCCAATTCGCCGAGCGAAGATTAAACGCCTTTTTAGAAAAAGGATTGGCTGGTAATTTCATCATCACTATCGTCGCAGCAGTGGCTATATATTTAGTGGCGGCTTTTTTGGGTCTGCGTTTTGAAAAAACAATTATTATTCGCTTGGTTAATGACTTGCGCGAGTATTGGTTCTCTTTGCTATTATTTCGTTCTCGCCGTCCAACAAGTAAAGACAAAGCTAAGTTATTAGCAAAATTAACATACCATTTTTCTTTGTTGCAAGGAGGAGTTGGGGCCGCTGTTACTGGTTTTATACGCTGGCTTATTAATTATTGTGCATTACTAGTACTGGGTTTTTTTGCCGGACCATTATTATTTTCCTATGTGCTTGTTAGTTTTTTTGTCTGCCTTGGATTAGGCATAAGCGGATACTATATAGGTCTTTTTTATTTGAGCCGGGAAGCTTCTTTGTCTACTGCTATTATTAGCCATATTTCGCAAAGCATTGATCAAGCTGGGATTATCCAAGCTCAGTTTCGTGAAAAAACCTCTCTTGAAAGACTTTCTGAGTTGGTAGTGCTGGATTCAGCTCTAAAAGTAAGACGCACGCTATGGTTAGAATATGGTAATAGAATAATTTTCGCCTTACTTGTTTTGATAGGTGCTTGTGTTTCAATGGCGTTGTTGTTTGCCCCTAATGTAGCCGTAACAGCTTTTATCCCTAAAGTATCCTTGAGTTCGGGAATACTCTTTGCTTTTTTGGCGCGCCAATTATATTTGAGTTTGCGTATAGGTCTCTACGTTGTGCCTACTAAAATAGGCTTAGTATTATCTTTACCCGAGGCAGAGCAGCCGGCGCATCGTTCTGATAGTGCCCCTGATTTTAATGCTGTACATTTCAGCAGTCGAAAAGTAAAACTGATTTCTGAAACAGAGTATATAAAAGATGTTTCGTTTATTTTTAAGCGCAAAGGACGTTATCATATATATGGAGAGGGAAGAGTTGGAAAATCTGCCTTAGCTCGTATTTTTAGCGGCCAAGCAAGACAAGAGGGCCGTCCTTGGATTGTACGCCTAGACGGCAGGCGCTTTCGCTATCCCTTATGGCGTAAAGTTTCGCAAAAATCTTTTTTAGTAGATGGAGTAATAGGCGGAGGACCCTTGATAGGAGAAATAATTTCCGGCTGCGATCGCTTGTCGTTGAGAAGAGAGGACATCGCGGACATTATGGATTTAGTTGAACGGACTCCTGAGCTTTCATTTTTATCGCATCTGCCTAAATTTACCGCCACGGAATTTGATCAAGCGCAGTTAACAAAAGCTGATGGTGTTTTATTGCAATTAGCATTTTGCTTGTTTCATAGACCGCGCTTAATAGTGGTTGATAATGCCGCTTTAGATATGCCGGATCCTAGGATTATAAGCCTTCTTTCCCGGTTGAATAGTATAGTACAGGAATCAATTATAATTTGTTTTTCAACGCAACGCAGGGATATAATGAATTTTTCCGAAATATATGAAATTAAAAAAAATACAGTTGTTCGCATCGAAGCGTAATGTAGTTTTTCTGCTCATACTTAGTATCATAGCTGCCGGCGGCGCAGTGTATGCTTCAAAATTATTTTTCTCACACTTGCAATCAACCCCTTTTCGCTCCTATGAACCCGCTGAAATAATCACTGTTGATTCTGATTTTCAAGGAGAGGTATTATTTAATAACCGTCTTGGCGAAAAGCCTTTTACCGATCAATTGGTAGCGTTAATACGTAACGCCGGATATAGCATCGACGTTGCAATGTATTCAATTGACTCTCCGCAATTACGGGATGAATTATATAAGGCTGCACAGAAAAATATTCCCGTACGTATTGCTTTATCATCAACTAAATCTGAACAGCATTCGGCTCTTTTTGCTAATCCACCTTCTGGCATAAGCTTTACTTCTCTAGGGAAGGAGGGAAATAATCTCATGCATCATAAATTTCTTATTGTTGACGCGGGGAAGCCTAGTGCCGCGGTTGTGTTCGGATCCTTTAACTGGACTTTGCTTCAAGAGGCCTATGATCCGAGTTTTATGATCGTAAGCTTTGATAAAAAAATAACTAATGCGTATGAAGAGGAATTTGGCCGCCTTATAAGCGGTAAGTCTGGACCTTTGAAATTTAATGATCCAAGTTATCGGCCATGGGCCTCAGATATACATTATCGCAACGGTGAACTTGAATTATGGTGGAGCCCGGGAATTGGCGACAATGCTATAAAAAAGCGCATGCTTGATGCAATAGCGGAAGCACGCTCTTCGATTGATATCATGATTTGGCAATTAACCGATAGGGATATTGCCAATGCGCTCATAGCGAAAGCCCGACAGGGCCTGCGAATACGAATTATCACGGACGACTACAATGCCTATAAAGGAGCTTCGGTTATTGGCCAACTTGTAAAAGCGGCGGCAACTTTTCCTAATCTTACAATATTGGATGATGCTTCGCGAAATGCCGAGATTCAAGCCCGCACATCAACATCGGATTTGCCGGTACAAGCCGACTTTAATTCTTTTTTTCATCACCATGCCTTAATTATTGATAGAAAAGTATTGATTACGGGAACTAATAATTGGAGTTACCAGGCAAGCTATAAAAATGATGAAAGCGCTGTTGTTACTACAGTGGTTCCGCTTGTTCGCTCCTATGAGGAAGCGTTCGTCTATTTTTATAAGGAATTTCAGGCCGTTACCGGAAAAAAATAGCGGAATATGTTAGGATTATATATATGAATAAAAATGAGGCAAAAAAACGAATTGAGAAGTTGCGCGCGGAAATAAATAGGCATAACTATCTCTATCATGTGCTCGATAAGCCGGAGATAAGCGACGCTGCCTTAGATAGCCTTAAGAATTCCTTGCTCCATTTAGAGCAGGAATTCCCGGAGTTTATTAGCGCTGATTCTCCGACGCAGCGCGTTGGCGGAAAAGCTTTAGCGTCGTTTGCAAAAGTTTCGCATTTGACCCCGATGATTTCCCTGTATGATGCTTTCAGTGAAAAAGAAATGGAGGCATGGGAAGAACGGAATCGTAAAATTGTTGGCAAGAGGGCGAGCGATGCAGGTTCGTTTGTATATCATGCCGAGTTAAAAATGGATGGTTTGGCCAGTAGCTTACGTTATAGCAAGGGGGTATTGGCACTGGGAGTCACTCGAGGCGACGGACGCGTTGGCGAAAATGTAACTGCTAATATACGTACCTTAGCTTCTGTTCCTTTGCGTTTGCGTATTCCGCAAGAGCGAGAATTAAAGAAGCTTGGTCTGCCTTCTGGTATTACACAAGAGATACAATATGCTGCAACCGAAGGTGAAATAGAAATCCGCGGTGAAATTATAATGACGGAAGCAACATTGCGTCGGCTTAATAAGCGTTATGAAAAACTTGGCAAACCTCTTCTTGCTAATGCCCGTAATGCCGCAGCTGGCTCAGTGCGGCAATTAGATCCAGCAATTACAGCTGAGCGATCCTTGGAATTTTATGTATATGGTATTGCCACAAATTTTAATCTTCCAAACCACCATCTTGAACATGATATTGCCGCTTTGTTAGGCTTTAAGGTATTAAAACAAAATAAAGTCTGCTCAAATTTGAAGGAATTAATTCATTTCCATCATTATTGGGAGACTCATCGCGATAAATTGCCTTTCGAATGCGATGGCGTCGTTGCGGTGGTGGACACAATGTCCCTCTGGCCAAAGTTGGGGGTTGTTGGAAAGGGGCCGCGTTATATGATGGCCTATAAATTTGCTAACGAGCAGGCGACAACTAAGATGACAGGTATAACGTGGCAAATCGGGCGCACCGGCGTGCTGACGCCCACGGCTCAACTTGAGCCTGTTACCGTCAAGGGTGTGACCATTCGTAATGCCACTTTGCATAATTTTGATGAAATTGAACGGCTGGGTTTGAAAGTTGGCGACACAGTGATTGTGGAACGAGCCGGCGATGTTATCCCGAAGATTATTGGTATATTGCCAAATCTGCGTTCAGGTGCCGAAAAGCCTATCCGGCCCCCGCAGCGTTGTCCTATGTGTGGAACAGCTGTTATCCAAAGCGAAGGCGAAGTCGCCTATAGATGTCCCAATAAGAAGTGTTACGCAGTTACTATGAGGCGTCTCATGCATTGGGTGTCCAAGGGGGCAACTGATATTCCGGGCTTAGGGCCAAAAATTATAGAGCAACTAGTGCAGGCTGGATTAGTGAGTGATGCTGCTGATTTTTATACGTTAAAAAAAGACGATATTTTATTGCTTGATAGATTTGCTGAAAAATCGGCGGATAACTTAATGAGCGCCATAGAGCAGCGCCGCCATATAACCCTGGATCGCTGTATTAATGCTTTGGGGATTCCTCATATTGGTGAAGAAAGCGCCCGGCTTCTTGCTAAAGCTGTTAGCGATTGGTCCAAAGAATTAGATATTGATGTGGAATCTCCGTATGATATAGCATCGATAATGAAGTCTATTTCCTTGGCCTCTCTTGAAGCATTGCCCGATATAGGGGGAGTAGTGGCTCATAGTATCAAGGAGTGGTTCTCGGATAAAATGAATCTTTCTTTTTTAAAAAAACTCAAGACCGGAGGGCTTACTCTTGAGATTATTAAAAGCTCTTCGAAGGCGCAGAGTTTAACAGGCAAGGTTTTTGTATTAACGGGAACCCTGGCAAGTTTGACCCGGGATGAGGCAAAAGCTACAATAAGAGAAATGGGCGGAACAGTTTCAGGGTCGGTAAGCAGCAAAACAGATTATGTAGTAGCTGGGGATGATCCAGGAAACAAGTATGAAAAAGCCCGCGCCTTAGGAGTTTCAATACTAAGCGAAGAAGCATTTTTAAAAATGCTCGCTCAATAAGTTTATATGAAATATACCACTAACATACATAAAGGTTTTACACTCGTTGAGCTGGTTGTAGTTATTGCAGTTATTGCTATTTTATCAACGCTTATTATAGTTTCTTTGGATAATGCCAAAATGACTGGACGAGATACGCGGCGGCTTACCGATATTAAGCAAATACAGTTAGCTTTAAAGTTGTATTACAATGATACCGGAATGTATCCAACTACTATTACTGCCGGAGCTAGTATTGCTAATCATGGAAGCAATTATTTATTGCGAGTCCCTTCCAACCCTTTACCCAGAACAGACAACGATTGTCCTAATCAAGATTATACATATACTCAACTTGAAGGCGGGCAGCGCTATTCTTTAACTTTTTGTTTAGGCGATAAAACTGATGACTTATCAGGCGGAATTAAAACTGCCACTGCGAACGGTATTTTGGATTGTGGTGAGGGATATGTCCCAGTGCCAGGCAGCGCGACGTTTGATACTAATGATTTCTGCGTAATGAAATATGAAGCAAAGTGTGTCGCAAAAGCAGCACCTACATCCGGATATAAGGAGCCCACTACTCCGACGGGCGGTTATGATAATAACGCCGTTCCATGCAATTCTGATAAAGAAGTCGCCTCTGTAGCTACCGGTTTTCCTATAACAAATATCTCTCAAACTGACGCCAGCACGTATTGCCAAGCAATAGGAGCTCATTTAATGACTAATGCCGAATGGATGACAATGGCTCGTCAATTAGAACAAGTCCCGGCAAACTGGGACAGCGGAGTGGTGGGCACAGGCACTCTCCATGGTATATATACTGCCGGCGGAATTATGGAAGATGGAGGGGTGGACACTAGCCCATCTTCCCGAGCCCAGCACGGTCTTCAGCTTTTTTCTGGCCAATATTTGTGGCATTTGGCAAACTCGGTAGGTGAATGGACTGATGATATTTGTACGGGTGGAGATGGCGAGGGAAAGTACCATACTGATAATTCACCTAAAGAATGGTCGGAGCCAGTTTTGGATGATTACGAACGGGCAGTGGCCGGACCCAGTAACAGTGCGTGGACGTCAACTGAAGGAATAGGCATGTTCAGCGGCTGTGATCCGGAAGAGAGCGCCTTTGTCAGGGGAGGAGATAATAATGGCAGTAACGGCAATGGCTTATTTAATCTTGATCTAAGTAAATTACCTGGCACCTTAAGCGAGTTTATCGGTTTTCGCTGTGTTAAATAAATTATGAATTTATCTTTGGCTGATATAAAAAAAATAGGCGCCTTGGCTCGTTTGAAATTAACGGAGAGCGAGGCCGCAAAATACCGCTCTGATCTCGGCGGTATTTTGCGCTACGTTGATCAATTAGCGAAAGCACCTTTAAAAAAAGGAGCTATAAAAGATGCTTCTCAATCGTTCGGTCATTTTCGAGAGGATGAAGTTGAAGTATGGGCTCATGATGAACGCGAAGGCGCTTTGGGAAAGAATATACAGACAACCGATCGTCAATTAAAAGTAAAAAGAATTCTTGCCTAGTATGCATATATACGAATTAACAATAATGGCCGCGCGAGAGCGTTTGGATGCTGGAGAAATATCAGCTCTTGATTTAACCAGTGAATGCTTGCAGCGTATTAAGCGTTTTAATAAAAAATTACATGCTTGTTTGTGGATTGATGAAAAAGGAGCCCTAGAAGCAGCCAAGGCCGCCGATCAGCGAATCAAGAAAGGGGAGCGATCTCCTCTTTTGGGCATTCCTTTTTTGGCCAAGGATAATATTATGACCAAGGGGCTTAAGACGACGGCCGCTTCAAAAATGCTCAAAGATTATATTGCTCCATACGATGCTACGGTGATAAAAAAATTAAAAGAAGCCGGTGCTATTCTATTAGGCAAGACTAATCTTGATGAATTCGCGCACGGTTCTTCAACCGAATACAGTGCTTTTGGTCCTACAAAAAATCCCTGGGATGTAAAACGAGTTCCTGGCGGATCTTCTGGCGGCTCTGCTGCTGCCGTTGCGGCAGATATGTGCCTGTTCGCTCTCGGTACTGATACAGGTGGATCCGTGCGCCATCCTGCATCTTTTTGCGGTGTGACAGGATTTAAGCCCAGCTATGGTACTTGTTCCCGTTTTGGATTAATCGCGATGACGAGTTCTACGGATGTTCCGGGGGTACTTGCAAAAAATCCTGAAGACGCCGGTTTAGTTTTTAATATAATTCGGGGAGAGGATGCAAAAGATCAGACCACTCGAGAATACCGATCTAAAAAAATCGACCCTGCTTTTAGCTGGAAGGGGAAGCGTATCGCTGTCCCCAAAGAGTACATGGAAATACCGGTGGCAGCGTCAGTCCATTCCGCTTTTGATAAAACTATTGCCTTTCTTAAAACTGCGGGAGCAAAAATTATTTCGGTAAGTCTGCCTTTGACCCCGTATGCCGTTGCTGCGTATTACGTTATAACTCCAAGCGAAATAAGTTCAAATCTTGCGCGTTTTGATGGCTTGCGCTTTGGACATACACCGAAAGCAGCCAAAAATTTAGAAGATTATTATGTAAGCAGCCGAGAAGAAGGTTTCGGACCCGAAGTTAAGCGGCGTATTATTCTCGGAACTTTTGCCCTAAGCGCCGGGTATGTTGATGCCTACTATAGGCAAGCACAAAAAGTGCGCTCAGGAATTTGCCAAGAGTTTGAAAATGTTTTTCAAAAATGCGATTATGTGTTGACTCCAGCAACTCCGACGGCAGCATTCGCGTTTGGGGCTAAAAAGAATCCTTTGGCGATGTACCTTGAAGATGTGTTTTCAGTCCCAGCTTCGTTGGCCGGTCTTCCGGCGGTTGTCATTCCCGCTGCTAAAAAACCACTGCCCATAGGGTTGCAGCTTATTGGCGCTTTGGGTGATGATGATGGTGTGTTAGGAGCCGCTGAAAAAAAAAAAAAAATATTTGCATGTTCTGATATTAAACCAAAATTATAAATATGA
>CALMNI010000052.1 GCA_937868555.1 uncultured bacterium
TTTGGCTAAAGAATAGTTACAAAAATACGATGATGCTTGGAGAAGATTTTTTTCTTGAACATAAGAAAGAATTATCCGTTTCCATTCGAGCTGAATTTGAAGCTAAGCAAGCAGAAACGAAGCAGCGTAAGGTTGATTGTATTACAAAATATAGTTTACCGAGAAATATAATAGAAATGGCCGAAGCAATTGTGTTTGGCATTGAGTGGCAGGATGATAGAAAAGAGGAAATTTTTATTTATTTGCATTATAAAGATCTTCTATTGACGGAGGTTTGCCGCCGTTTTCAGTATGAAAAAAATGATTTGTTAAATTTTAGGATTGCGGAAATTGAAGAGCTATTTAAGGGTGGAGATTTACGCCTTGAAGTTGATAAGCGCCATTCAGCTTACGGATTTTTATGCTATCAAGGCAAAGTAACAAAATTGGGCGAAGAAGAGGGGAGAGCGGCTTGGGAATTGTATTCCGAGGAGCATTTAAGCGGTGATCATGAATTATTGCGGGGAGCGGTTGCCAGCCGCGCCGAAGAAGGCATGGTTAGAGGCAAAGTGCGCATTGTTTTAGATCCGCATGAATATGGAGATTTTCCGGAAGGTGATATATTAGTTGCGCCGATGACAACCCCGGAATATATTTTTCTTATGAAACGCGCTGCGGCGGTTATTACCGATACGGGTGGATTAACAAGCCATGCGGCCATTGTTTCGCGCGAATTAAAAAAACCGTGCTTGGTTGGAACGAAATTAGCAACCAAGATTTTTAAAGACGGAGACTTAGTCGAGGTTGATACGGACAAGGGGACGGCAGTCTTAGTTAAAGCGTCTTGACGTCTTTATTTTTATATTGTAAAAATAGAATAATTCATTAACATTTTCATAAAACAAACACAATCGCAGATGATTGCAAAAAACGTAGCAATACCAAAAGAGTCCAATGACATGATTGTTCTTTGGACAATAATTACTTCTAGTATTTTTCTTGCCGCTGCCGCTTCTATTTATCTGTATTACGATGTTTTTGCCCGTGGCATATTTAGCTATGAAACGATAGTAAATATAAAATTAGTTTTTCAAATAGCGGTTTTTGCAATTTTGTACATGATAATAGGAGCAGCCTGTGATGAAAATCCTTATCGTCCTATTATATGCGCAGCCGTAGTTGGTTTTATTGTGGTGCAATTTGTTTTTACCTATACTGCCAATCCGTTAGTTATTAAAAGTGCAGCGATAGAGTATGGTATTCAATTGGGAGCATTTTTATTTAGTTTTTATTTGCTTGGTCCAATGAAAAAGCAAAAAAATAAAATTTATGAAGCCCAATGGGTACGGGATAATCCTTAAATTGTTATATGGATTTTTTACATAGCCTTTTTGAATAATTTTTTCGAAAAGGCTATATTTTTTAATTAGTAACGTATTTTTGGCTATTTTTTGACAAATCGCGAAAAAAAAGAAATAATATTGAAGCCCCGCCTAACGGCGAGGAACATTGTTTTTCGAGGATCGTCTAATGGTAGGACTCCAGGTTTTGGTCCTGGCTATCGGGGTTCGAATCCCTGTCCTCGAGCAAGCTTGAAAGAATATATTTTCTTTCTGTTATTCAGAAAGAAATAGGGTCTAAGTTATGAAGCACTTACCTTGAGAAAATCTATAAAGGTTTTTGGTATAAAATCACAGACGGAGCTCATAAGTGACAAACTATTATATGATATTACAACCTCAGTCAATAATTCAAATAGTAGCAGCCGGAGGAGGGGTTACTATTGATCTGAATAAGCAGATACTCCTACCTCAGACTATGGTTCAGATCGCAGCGGCCGCTGCTCATTCCGGGGCCAAGGTAACATTTCGAGTAGGTACACACATACTTTTGCCTCAAACTATGGTCCAAGTAGCAGCGGCTGGGCGCGGAAATATCGTTTTTGATATTTCTTAGCAGTAAAGTGTATGGATCAAAATTATTATTTCATCGACGGCTCTGCCTTATTAGCCCAAGTACGAACGCTCTGGAAAAAAGAACCTCTGTTTAATTGGCGCAGACTTAACCCTTTGGAATTTATCAGGTATTTAGCATATTCTTTGACTGAGTTAGGATCAACTAGCTATAAAAGAGCAGTATTTTATTTTCCTAGTGGTGAGCGTGATTTAGAAACTTACCTACTTATGCAAGCTAGCATAGTACCAGGGATTGTTCGTGATGTTCATTTTAAATATTGTGGAGAAAAACTTGACCGATCAGCCTCCTATGAAGCGTGGTTAGAAACTGTGCCTCCTCAATGGAAAGATCGATGTATTAAGAGCGAGAAAGGCGTTGATATAGAAATGTGTTGTGATGCATTGCGATTAGCATCGCTGGGAAAAATGGATAGACTTTTCCTACTAACAAATGATCGGGATTTTATTCCATTATGTAAAACTCTAAAGGATTTTGGAGTCAACGTAAGTTTAATACATCTGTCCAAATTCACTAATCCGAATAAACTTCTCGTAGAAGAATGCGATTCCTATGACCTCTTGCCACATAGCTATCTTGAAACTGTTTTTGAAAAACTTGTTACTTTGCCTGAAGCTTCATTAGAACTCCAAACTATGCCTGGCGTTACCAATGTATTACCAGGGGAATCTATGGATTCACCCGCGCCGCCAGAAATTGAAATGGTGCCAACTGAAGAGAATATTTAGATTTTCAGTAAAAAATAGATTCTATTATCCAATAGAAGAGAGCATATAATAAAATACCTCTACGAAATCAGGGGTGTTTTATTATTTTTCCAAATTATTGATTTTCTTGATCCAATTTAACGGCGGCTTCAGGGGTTGATACTGTTTTGCTCATCGTAAATATTTTAACAATGCCCCACGCTACAAGAAGATATACTAGCATCGCCAACAATGTTGTCCATTCAAAGACATTCCTATCAAGGCGGCTGATCTTAAAAACATTAAGAAAGGGACCGGCAAAAGGATAACTAATGGTATAAATAAAACTGCTAAATCCTGCGCTTGGATTTGCCGCGAAAAGTTTTAAAACAAAACGAAAAGCCAAAATCGCCTCTAAAAGGCCGAGTATATACCAAACGATTTGCGTACCGCGGTATAAGGGTTTAGTTGTGGGTGAGCTATATGAGTCCATAGAATCGTATTATATGTATTAGGAAGACAGCGTCTCTGTATAGAATACGCAAGGAGACACCTTTCATTACAGTCACTACTATTGTATGGAGTTTTATTTTGAAAACCGGTATTCAAAAGTAGCTGGATCATTTCCCTTAACATCCACTCTAATTTTTTCCTTATCCAGGTCGACTATGGTATGGGCTTCGGCGGCAATGCCGTCATTGTTAAAATTTTCTATAAGAGAGGTAATGACAAAATACGGTATACCGTTTTCCACTTTCATTCTATTCCAATGCTGATGTCCGGAAATAACCGCTTTTACTTTGCCTGACTTTTCTAAGATAGCTTTTACTTCATTTTTATTTTCTAAGAGCGCGTAATGCGGAGCGGTTTCAAACCAAAAGTTACCCTTCATATTATCTTCCGCCAGCCCGTAATGGACAAAAATAACAACCGGCTTATTGCTAGCTTCAAGATCTTTAGTGAGCCATTCTAGTTGCTCCGGTAAAATTTCTGCTTTTATATCAAGAAGATTTTCTCTGTGGTTTCCCGTCATGGTGAAACTCAAGCAAACAAAATGATAATCTCCCGCATCAAAGCTATAATATAATTTTTCATAGCCCAAAATATTGAGCATGTCTTCATCGGACAAAGTTCTGACATCATGATTTCCTATTAAAGCGTACAAAGGACTTTGTAATGTTGAAAATAATTCATGAGTTTTTTTAAAGTATCCAAGATCGATTTCTCTATTATTAACATCTTCGATGAAGTCGCCAAGATTGATAACGAACTCGGGATGAGTCTCGGTATTCATTTTTTCGATAAATTCTTTGACAAGAGGTTCGGCTAAATAGGTCAGCTTTCGTTGGGCGCCATTGGCAAAGCCGCTGTCAGCCGGTCCGTTATGAATGTCGTTTATTATGGCAAATCTCATATAGGTGATAGTATTCTATTAGTATACCTTGTAATGACTCTTTGAACTATTAACCTCGCTTGTTTCATCAGAGTCTTTTTTGCTATAGTTTTTATATGAAAGATATTACTCTCCACGCTGCTTGGACTATTAAAGCTCCCTTACAGGAGGTGTTTAATATAATGACCGACTTTGAAAAATGGCCCCAGTATTTTCCGAAAGTTGCGGAATCTATACATATTATACCGCAAGGGGATAATGTATTGAATATACAGGCAGCCGTTAAGTCATTTGGTCGAAGTTTTCCCGTAACCATGAAAACTAAAATTCTTCCGAATAGGGGTTTTATTTCGGACAATGAAAGCCCTCAATTTGGAACTTCGGGGCACGAAGAATTACTTCTGTCTGAATGTCCCGAAGGGACTAGTATTGATTATACGTATCAAGTTGCTATCCATAAACGCTGGTTACGTATTGTTGCGCGACCCTTGATTGGTTGGTTCTCAATGAAGTACTGGCAAAAAGCGGTTATAGATGAACTAAGAAAGAGATTAGAGCGGTAGGGTGTATATAAGCGTTTTGTGTTATTCTTCCTGTATGAAAATTATTAAAGAACTCCCCGGCGCTTATTCTTCAAAAGTCGAACTTGTTGAGATAGATAAGTGTTTGTTTGTTTTAAAAACATGGGATGAAGATGAAACGCAAAATGAAAAGCTGTTTTTGCGGGAATTAAAAGAACATGGACTTCCGGCGTTAAGGGTTATTGAAAATAATAAGATACGTCCCAATCAAATTTTATTAGAATATATTAATGGTTCGCCGACGCTACCACAAGATCATGATTATTTTATTGCATTTGGTGAGAGCGTTAGAAAAATGCATGACATTACCTATGATTATTCATTTAAAGTAAACTCCAAGGGAGAACGAGAAAAAATAGAATGGAATGATTTTTTAAGAGATGCGCTTAATAGAGGTCTGCAAAGACAAGCTAAAAAGGGGACTGATTTGGACAAGAGTTTTTTAGACGCTATCGCATCATTTGTTAAAAACCGGTTGCCGGTTACTAATATATCTTGTTCTCTTCTTCATGCTGATCTTCATACCGAAAATGTTTTAATGAGGGGCGATGATATGCTATTATATGATAAAAATTCCGAAATATTTTCGGGAGATAGCAGGTATGACGTAGTAACGCTCCTGACGAATTTTCCTAATGGTGTGTATATTGAAACTTCAAATTCGGAAAATCAACAAGATACAGATAAACGGGAAGCTTTCATTAAGGGGTATGGATCTAATTTTTTAGAAAATGATAGAGAAATACTCGATCTGTATTTCGTTATTAAAGCTTTGGCGCGGTACCCAAATCCTTGGGAGATTCATTTAAAAGAAGCTCTGGAGAATATTGTGCTCGGGCGTTCTTAACGTATATCAATATATGTGGAAAAAAATATCTTCAAAAGAAGTTTTCTCTCATCCTCGCATTACAATAATTGAGGATAGAGTTGAATTGCCCAATGGGATGGAAACTGATTACATACGCTTTAAAGAAAACGGCGATGCGGTAACGGTTATTTGTCGTAATTCCCGAGGAAGGATTTTACTTCAAAAAGAATATTCATATCCGCCGAATGAAGTTCTGTTTCAGTTTCCCGGAGGGTTCGTACCTAAGGGCGAAGATCTTGAAATTGGTGTTAATAGAGAGTTGATGGAAGAAGCAAATTACAAAGCTAATAAACTGACTTTGCTTGGACAGTATTTAATCAATAATCGAAGGTCTAATTCTCGAATGTTTGTTTATGTGGCCGAAGATCTTGTAAAGGAATCATTGCCGTCGGATGCCGAAGAAGATATTTCTTCTGAATGGGTAAGTGAAGACACAATTAATAAGCTTATTATAGAAGGGAAAATTATTACTTATACCGTCTTAGCAGCGTGGTCTTTGTATAGACTTAAAGGCAATTAAAAATCCTATGAACCGAATTAAAATAATCTTATTTTTTGTTGTTATTGCTTTATTACTAGTCGTGGCCGTCTTTTTTTATGGCCGCTATCAAGGGAAACAGGCAGGTTTGGCCGCGAATAAACCGGCTATTGTTACTTCGCAAGCAATCCTCGAAAGAATTACTGATCAGTATTTCTTAGTTACTAAAACGGTTTTTGTTCAAAGTAAAACGGAAATTGAAACCCCGAAGAATAACAATTGGACTGATTTATTTACGGGTAAGAAAATTACGGTCTTTGGTTTAGTTCGGGTTGACGTTGGAGTTGATATGAAAAATATGCGCCCGGAAAATATAGTTGTGGATTCAAAAAACAAGACTGTGACTATTAATTTACCGCATGCTGAAATACTTGATTCTTCATTATCAGGCAACCTTGACGTTATAGCCGATAAATCAATCGTGGAAAAAATAAAAGGAGTTTTTAAAAACACAGAGAACGAGGATTATAATGCGGCTCTTAAAACTTTAATCGATAGCGCTAATAAGCAAGTCATTGCTAATGAGGATATTTTTGCGCAAGCCCGTACTGATTCGGTTAAATTAGTGACCCTTATTGTAACGGGTATGCTCAGCGATTACCAGGTAGTGATTAAGTAGAGGGAAATCAATAAATTATTTTATAATATGGAAAATTCATACGAAAAATATATCTCTTACAGTCCCAAAGAAGAGAAGACGGAGGAAATCCAAATTAACGCTGAGAAGTATTCGCTTACCAATAAGCCGTCCGGCAATGGTCCAAGTTTGGAAATGCTGTCTTTTGTTATAGATGAATGGGAAAAACCTCGTGATGAATATAATACGTACCTTAATAAGGGATTGCAGGGGAAAACGGTTGATTATATTACGGACAATGACAAAAATATTATTGCTTTGTGTAGCTATATGGAAGGTCGTATTGCTGGTTTTGGTATATTAGACCTTATATTAGTACGAGAGGACTACAGAAACAGAAAAG
>CALMNI010000053.1 GCA_937868555.1 uncultured bacterium
ATTTTTTATATAAATATAAATTAGGAAAAACAATTCGCAATTCAGGAGCAACGCCAATTTTTTCAAAACTACATGCCGCTAAAAGCGGCACTCCGACCATGGGCGGAATATTGGTGTGGTTAACAGCTCTTGTATTCGCCGTGGCCTTTTATTATGTCGGACGTTGGAGTTCATGGCCGATGTTGCAGCATCTCAATTTTTTGTCCCGCTCAGAAACATGGCTTCCCTTAGCGGTTTTAGGCGCTTCGGCCCTAGTAGGTCTTTTTGATGACTGGCTTGATGTCCGCGGCAAAGGCACTAACGGGGGAGGAGGAATGACTATGCTAAAACGCCTGGCTGTCTACACCCTTATCGCTGCCGTGGGCGCTTTGTGGTTTTATTTTAAATTAGAGCGCGATACTTTTAATATTCCCTTCTTCGGACATTTTCATTTAGGTTGGTCATACATTTTAGTATTCATTGTTGTAATTGTCGCCACGGCCTTTTCTGTTAATGAAACCGACGGCCTTGATGGCCTCGCCGGGGGAGTGCTTTTAACAAGTTTTGCTGCCTACGCCGTTATTGCATTTATGAACGGCAAAGTAAACTTAGCGGCGCTGTGCGGAATTATCGTCGGAGGCTTACTGGCATTTTTATGGTTCAATATTACGCCCGCCCGTTTTTATATGGGAGATACTGGTTCAATGAGTCTTGGTATTACGCTCGGGATAATCGCGATGCTGACTGATAGCGCCGTTATTTTAACCATCGTCGGATCTGTTTTTGTCTTAGAGTCAATCTCAGTTATTATCCAGCTACTCTCAAAAAAAATTCGCAAGAAAAAAGTTTTTCTCTCCGCCCCCATACACCATCACTTTGAAGCAATAGGATGGTCAGAAGCAAAAATTGTCATGCGCTTTTGGGTTATAGCCGGAGTTTCGGCAGCGGCTGGTTTAGTCATTTTCTTGCTTGATAGACTTAAATAATACGATGTTTTCTAAGCTCATTTTTTTCTTTAAACGGCATTTTAGCGCCGAGCGACTGCAAGTTGATCCGGTTTTTCGAGCAACTATTATTGTATTAGTCGTTTTCGGTTTAATTATGCTGACGAGCGCCTCGTCCATTGTCGCTTATAATACCTATCATGATGCCTACTACTTTTTAAAACATCAACTCGTAAGCGTTATTATTGGGGCAAGTTTATTTTGGCTAGCTTCCAAAACTGACTATCGGCACCTTCGAAAAATTGCCCTTTTCTTTTTGATTGCTTCCGTGCTACTTCTATTGCTGGTTTTTATTCCTGGACTTGGACGGGAAATCAACGGTTCGCGCAGCTGGGTTAACCTTTTTGGTTATTCATTCCAACCAGCGGAATTTGTAAAATTAGCTCTCATGATTTATTTAGCAGCTCTTTTTGAAAAAAAAGAAGATACCCCTAAGCGCTTTAAATCATTTTTAGTACTCTACGCGGGTTTGGCTCTTCTTATGCTCTTGCAACCTGACATTGGAACCCTTTTTATCCTAACCCTAGCTTCTTTTGCCCTTTACTATATAGGCGGCGGCAGCCTTAAACATATTTTAAGCTTAATAGCTATCGCAATTATTGGCCTAAGCATTTTAGTTATGATTCCCCAAGGCCGCTATAGACTTGATCGTTTCCGTTGTTTAATTGACTCAAGCTATAGTCCGCAAAAAGCCTGTTACCAATTAAACCAATCATTATTAGCGATTGGATCAGGCGGAATTTTCGGAAGGGGATTAGGAGAAAGCCGGCAAAAGTTTTTATACTTGCCCGAAGTGCAAAATGATTTCATTTTTGCTATTATCGCCGAAGAGACTGGCTTAATTTTCAGCGTCTTACTCATTGGACTTTTTGGATTACTTTTTTATAGAGGCTATCTAATCGCAATTTATGCTCCAGACTCTTTCGGGCGCAATATGGGCGCCGGGATAATCATTTGGCTCATGGTTCAAGTAATTTTAAATATAGGGGGTATTACAAGTATTTTGCCCATGACGGGCGTTCCATTGCCGCTTGTCAGCTACGGCGGAACAGCAATGATGGCCGGATTAGCCGGATTAGGAGTCCTGGCTAGTATTAGCAAACAAGCCAATATTCCCCAACGATCGCGAAGCATATGAAAAAATATTTCTTTATTTTTTTCTTTGCAATTCCTTTATTATCGGGATGCGGACTTGCAAGCAAGGCGCCAGTACAAGTGCCCGCTAATGAAATTCCCGCCGGACATTTTTATTTTTATGCCACAAACTGCCCGCATTGTGCTACTGTTTCCCAATACGTTACTGAACATAATATAAAACAAAAAACCTTTTATATTGACAGGGAAGTTAGTGCCAACGCTGCCAACCGCGATTTACTTATTGCTGTTGGCAAAAAATGCGGAATCTCAACAGTTGATTTGGCAGTTCCTCTCTTTTGGGATGGCAAACAATGCTATCAAGGAGCTGATCAAGTAACCAGTTATTTTGAAATTATACGCCAACAATAGTATGAACACCTCAACAAAAAAACCTCGCCTCCGCCTTGCGCCTTCACCTACCGGTTTTCTTCATCTTGGTAATTTTCGCAGCGCCCTTTTTGGCTACCTGCTTGCAAAACGCTGGCAGGGCGATTTTATTTTGCGCATAGAAGATACGGATACCAAACGCGAAGTCGCTGGAGCCGTTGATAGCCTTTTAAAAGTCCTTGAAACAATGGGGGTTACTTTTGATGAAGGCCCTCATATTGGAGGAAATTTCGGCCCCTATGTTCAAAGCGAACGCCTCGAACTATACCGACAGCATGCTGAAAACCTTGTTACTGAAGGCAAAGCTTATTATTGTTTTGCGACAGCTGAGGAATTAGAAGAAATGAGAAATACCCAGGCGGCAAACCATCAAGCACCACGCTATGACCGCCGTTATCGCGATTTACCTCTTGAAGAAGCAAAAAAACGAGCTGCCGCCGGAGAAAAATATGTTATCCGGCAGAAAATGCCTCTTGAAGGCTCAGTAACAGTACGCGATGAATTGCGTGGCGAAATTACCTTCCCAGCGAGCGAGCTTGAAGACCATGTCCTGCTCAAATCAGATGGGGGAGCGACCTACCAGCTTGCATCAGTAGTTGATGACCACATAATGGGCATTACGCATGTAACGCGCGGGGATGAATGGCTGCCATCACTGCCAAAAAACATTCTTTTATACCAAGCATTCGGCTGGGAAGCGCCCGTGTTCATTCACTTGCCACTTATTCTTAATAAGACAGGCGGGAAACTAAGTAAACGCCAAGGCGACGTCTATCTTGAAGATTATCTAGCTAAAGGTTACTTGCCCGCTGCTCTTATAAATTTTTGTGTGCTGCTCGGTTGGCATCCAAAAGGGGACCAAGAAATTTTTTCTCTCTCTGAGCTTGAACAAACTTTTACATTAGAAGGCATCGGAACAAGCCCGGCAATTTTTGATCTTGAAAAACTGGATTATTACAACGGGCACTACTTGCGCCAACTGCCCCTGCAAGAGCTTGCTCTAAAAGCCAAGCCTTTCCTCCAGCCGCTGCTAGATACAGCGCCTGAATACAAACGAAATTCAACATTTATTGAAGCTGTGGTGGCTTTAGAGCAGCCGCGAATGCGCAACCTCGCCGAATTAAGTGAAACAACCGCTTTCTTTTTTCAAGATAACATAGAGTATGACCCCAGCCTGCTTATTTGGAAAAAATTAAGCAGCCTTGAGGTAAAAAACAATCTTGATGCAATGATACTTCGCCTGGAAGCACTTGATGCCAAGGAATGGAGTAGTTCGTATTTAGAAGAAAAAATAATTGGCGATCTCAAAGAAAAAAATCTCCCCCTTGGCGATCATTTATGGCCGCTGCGAGTTGCCTTAAGCGGCCGCAAAGCGAGTCCTGGCCCTTTTGAGATAGCATCCCTTCTCGGAAAAGATGAAACCTTAGCAAGAATTAAACATGCCACTAGCCTAATAGGCTAAAATGTGCTATAATTAGGATATGAAAAAGATACTTATTTTATCTTTGTTGATTGTATGCGCACTGGCGACGGTTCGTCTTGCCCTGGCGGCTACAAACAGCCCCTCGAGCAAAGAAATACAAGAGCTTGATAGCACCATTAAACAGAAAAGGGCTCAGCTTGATGCTATAAAAAAACAGCAGGATGCCTATAAAGCGCAACTAGCCGCTAAGCAAAACGAGCGAGCGACGCTGCAAAGCCAGCTAGCGGATGTCGACGCTCATTCGGCTCAAACCCAGCTTGATCTTGAACAATCGAAAATTGACATTGAGACAACTAATCTTGAAATACAGAAAGTCATGCTCGAAATTAATGAGCAAGACAAAAAAATCTCCGAAAATAAACAGCACCTCGGTTCGGCCTTAAAACTTCTTAGCCAAGAAGATAATAAATCGCAGCTTGAAATACTTTTAATGAACGACTACTTAACTGATTATTTAAATCAATTAACATACCTCGGCGACATCAACGGCAAAATTTCTGACACACTGGGTGGTTTGCGTTCAACTAAAGATGCGCTCAGTAAAAATCAAGAAGCCCTCAATGCGAATCGTGAACGCCTTCGCGCCCTTCAGCAAGAGCTTGGGCAGCGGCAAGTCGCTCTCGCCGACGAAAAGGATGCCAAAGCATATCTCATAGACCAAACCAAGCAATCAGAAAGCACCTACCAAGAACTGCTTAGCCAAGCCCGCCAGCAGCAAAATGCCGCTTCCGCTGATATCTTAAATCTAGAAAAAACTCTACGCGATAAAATCAATGCGCAGGGGAGTGATAAAATTGAATTGAAATATGACGGATTTATCTGGCCCATTCCCAGCCATACCATTACCGCCTATTTTCACGATCCATCCTATCCATTCCGCGACGTAATGGAACACAGCGCTATCGATCTTAGAACTCCGCAAAACACTCCCATACGGGCAGCGGCGGCTGGGTACGTGGGTCGAGCTAAAAATGGCGGGATGGGCTATAGCTATATCATGCTCTTGCACGCCAACGGGCTTTCAACAGTCTACGGCCATGTCTCTAAGCTTTTAGTAAGCGATGATGAGTATGTACAGCAAGGGCAAATTATAGGCCTCTCAGGCGCAACTCCTGGCACCCCCGGAGCCGGACCCTTTACAACCGGCCCGCACCTGCATTTTGAAGTCCGCTTGAATGGACTGCCGGTTAATCCAACAAAATATTTGCCTTAACTCCTGGATAATAAAAATCTCTTCTGAAATTA
>CALMNI010000054.1 GCA_937868555.1 uncultured bacterium
GTATAATGATATGGATTTTCTTATAGCCTCCTCATTCATAGAACCCTCGCTGTTTCTTGAGCTTGCTCTTGTCATTGCTATTGGCGCTGTTGTCGCCATTGTCATGCGCATGCTTAAACAGCCTCTCATCGTTAGCCATATCATCACCGGTTTAATCGTCGGGCCATTTTTTTTAAACTTCATCCATTCTACCGAGATTTTCAAGCTTTTTAGCGAAATCGGCATTGCCATTTTGCTCTTTACAGTCGGCTTAAACCTCAGTCCCAGCCTTATTCGGCAATTCGGAAAAATTTCTTTAGTTACGGGTATAGGCCAAGTAGTTTTTACCGCTGGAATCGGATATTTTATTTGCCGAGCGTTAGGATACGCGCCTCTCGTTTCCGGGTATGTTTCCGTAGCGCTCGCTTTTTCAAGCACTATTATTATCTTGAAATTACTTTCAGATAAAAACGAACTTGAATCCTTACACGCCAAAATTGCTACCGGATTTTTGCTGGTGCAAGATTTCATCGCCTTAATATTAATGTTTGCCATTCCTGTTTTATCGGCGCCAGATGCTTCATGGCTTACCGTAGGGGAAATGTTTTTAAGGGGGGGGCTTTTAACTTTTGTTGTCTGGCTTTTTGCACAAAAGGTTTTACGACCACTTAATAATTTTTTAGCCACCTCCCAAGAATTATTATTTTTGTTTTCACTTGCCTGGGGCTTTATCATTGCTGCCATCTTTAAAGTAGCCGGTTTCTCTCTTGAAACCGGGGCTCTCATCGCCGGTGTATCCTTGGCAGCATTGCCCGCACGCTATGAAATAAGCGGCCGCTTAGCGCCTTTACGCGATTTCTTTATTGTTATTTTCTTTATTATGCTAGGGGCGCAAATGGCCCTGGGCGGGTTTATTGATATTATTCCTAAGGCGCTTCTGCTTTCAGCCTTCGTGCTCATAGGAAACCCCATTATTGTCATGATCATCATGGGCATTTTTGGCTATAGAAAAAAAACTGCCTTTAAAACCGGTCTAGCCGTTGCTCAAATCAGTGAATTTTCCCTTATCTTAATAACCCTGGGTCTCAACCTCAGCCATTTAAATATTGATGTCATAACTACCGTAACGTTAGTAGGGTTGATCACTATTTTTATTTCAACGTACATGATTCTTCATGCCGATAACCTGTACATGCTGCTCGAAGATTGGCTAGGGATTTTTGAGCGTAAAAAACCCACCGAAAAACGGCAAAAAGACGAACTTTTTCCTGTTCTTCTTTTTGGCTGCAACCGCATCGGCTATGACTTTATGCAGACATTTAAAAAGAATCGGCGCCGTTTCCTGGTAATAGACTACAACCCTGAAACAATTGAAGATCTTGAAATGAACGGGGTGCATGTTGAATTCGGCGATGCCGGAGACATAGGTTTTGTTGAGGCAATTGATGTCAGCAAGCTTGAATTAGCCGTTTCAACCATACCAATATTGGAGATTAATCGCATGATCGCCGAAACGATTCGTAAGAAAAACAAAAAGGCCATTTTAATGATGGTGGCGCATAGCATCAAAGATGCTCTTGATTTGTATGAGTGTGAAGTCGACTACGTTATTCTGCCGCATTTTCTTGGCGGACAATACGCTGCGGATATGCTAATTAAAATGGGAGGAAGCCGCAGAAAATTTGCAACACTACGAAATAAGCATCTCGATTATTTAGCCTCAAAAGCGACACTGGGACATGACCACCCCGATACTAAAAAAAATTAGACCGTTCCCGGTCTATTTTTTTACTGAGGACTTGTAAATAAAACCGCCCGTCGGCCAGAAGGAGAAGAGCCGGGAAGATAGTCGTTGATAGCCTTATAAAAATTGTCATACCCATAGCGATCATTTTTTCCGCTCTTTGTTCCCGGATCTTGGACTATGAATTCTTCGGTTTTATCATCATATCCTGAAATAACTAGCACATGATATTTAACAGTATCAGCAACAGGGGAGCCGACCAGAAGCTGCGCATCAATAGGAGCAATGACGGGACGATTGGCTGCAATTTCTTTTTTAATAGCGTTTAGTTCCGGATTAACTGACACTTCCGCTTTCCAGCCTAACTGAGCAGCGTTAACCACCTCAGCGATTCGTTCCATTGACTCGTCCTTACTAGTGCCAAACTCCTTATTTTTTACAGCAAAAACTTGTAAAATTTGCTGTTTTGCTTCTTCTCGAGTTAAAGGTTTGTCTTTATAAAAATTAGTAGCCATAATAATCGAAGTTTCTTCACAGGCATTTTGCCAGGGCTCGCTCCAGTTTCCTTCGGGAGCTTGGGAGCTAAAGGGTACGTTCAGGTTTTTGACTTCCGGAGAAGCTTCTATTACTTTATTTTTATTGGAATTAAAAGGAGAAAGTAGTGCAGTTGCGGCAGCGCAGATAATCACAACTACGGCAACAATAAGCCAATTTCGAGGCGAAAGATATGACATACAATTTTATTAAAAGAAAAAAGTAATGTTATACTATATAATACGTATTAT
>CALMNI010000055.1 GCA_937868555.1 uncultured bacterium
TTTTTAAAACTTTGGTTGCCCTGTTAGTTCCAACAACACACGGCGTTTTTAGCTCTCGGGAGATAATAGCGGCATGACACATAATTCCTCCCTCGTCGGTAATAAAGGCCGCTGATTTCCTCATTGCCCCTATTAATTCAGGCGTTGTCATGCTAGCGACCAATATTTCTCCTTCTTGAAAATCATTAGCATCGGCTTGAGAAAATAAAATTCGAACCTTTCCTCTAGCTATGCCCTTAAAGGCGGTTTGCCCCCTTAATTCTTTTATATCTTCCGCTATATCCTTAAACTCGTCAATATCCTCCCGTGCAATCAAAAATTCAACATCATCCGCTCCCCCATACTCTTCATAGCGGCCGTCTTCGGCATAGATAGCAAAGCAATTTTCCCTTGCTTCTAATATTCTTTGCTCCGGAAGTTCTCCGCTCTTGATAAACGCTAAAAATTCCGGATCCGTGCAATGCAAAACATCATGTTCATTCCAACCGAAATTTTTAAAGCTTTTGCGCATCGCCCAGTTCGATCTAACCAGTGCCGATTTGCCTTCATCGAAAAGATAGGTGCATTTGGCTGTTACTTCAAACAGCCATCTTACGAAAGGATCAAGGTCTGAAAAATCAATGGCTTTATCCTCTTCTACATTACCAATAGGCTTTTGCTGTATCTCGCGCATATAATCTTCAACCGTCCATTCTTTGGCAACATACTCGGCATGAATAAAGCCAAATTGCTCGGCCAAAGAAGTCGCCACTTTAGCTATATCGGCGTCTTTTATTAATCCAGATTCAAGATTTTTGTGAGCATTATTAATGGCTTCAAATTCTCTAATTAAGATTGTTTTAGTATGTGGATGCAACACTGTATCTTTAATTTTTTGCCATTCTTTCTCGCCCATAACTTCAATTATTTTTTGCTCAACTATCATTGATAAAAAGTAACCAGCGACCATAACGGCTGCATCCCAACGGAATCGTCCATACAGATGCTGTAATTGCTCAAGGCTATCGGTAGGCGCGCCTATCAAATCAGTACGCAGATCGGCAATGGCATTTTCCAAGGCTTGGTCTAAGTCATTATTTTGCGCCTGTATAAAATCGGCCATGTTAGTTTTGCATGGCTCGATTGTTGTATTGCTAAAAAGCGTGAGTAGCGGACTCTTGTACTTAATGCCTAAATCAACCGTTCCCTTCCAAAATACTGGACCAAGCTGAAGACCCTCATGCTTTTGATGAAGGAGGGCGGATATCTGCAACGGAGCGTAGTTTCTAGCGACTAATTTAATCCACTGAGGCATATATATTAATTATTCTTGCGAAACTTTATGCACCGTTCCGACATAGGCATCAACTTCTACTTCATCTCCATCTTTAAAAATTTGAGTGGCGATCTTCGTTCCAACAATGCACGGTTTTTTTAACTCGCGCGCCACTATGGCCGCATGGCAGCCCATGCCGCCTTCATCACTAATAAGCGCACCGCATTTTATAATCGCCGGCATCAAGGTCGGGTTAGTTGTAAGCGAAACCAAAATATCGCCTGTCTCCACTTTATCAACATCAGCCGCCGTATGCACTATTTTTACTGTGCCCCGTACTTTGCCTTGAAAAGCGACCGTACCGGAAAGTTCCTCAGTGTGCGTAATCGTTTGAAGGACTGTATCTTTTACTGTTTTAATTAATGTCTCATTAAGAGAAAATATTGTGTTTGGCTCTCCGGTAAGTTTCCATAATAAACAGGTCGTTCTTTGACTTAGATCTTCAGGCACTTGCATTAAGCCATCGTCGATTGCCCTAACCTCTTCTATTGATAATAGATGAAATTGCTCAGTAGATATGCCAAACTTCGCCGCTAATACGGCCGCAATTCTATCAAGGATTTTTCCTTTTAAATCGGGATAAAATGAAAAAGCGCGAAACTTTTCTGCTTGCGCCTGTATATATTCTCTCTCCGGAATCGCCTCTCCCTCCATTTCAATAACCTCAAGAAAAAAGAAGGGTATGCTCGTAATATATAATAAATTTTCGGAAACAGCCTGAAGAAGCTTCATGTATTGATCTTCAACTTCTCTATCAGACATCTGCTCGGCGCTTGTAATAATCTGAGGTGTTGTCTCAGCAACCGCCTGTGATTTTTGAAAAATGAGTTTTAGGGAATCCATCGAAGCATTTTTTAAAAAAATGCCTATGTCCCCTTTAAGCTTTTTTTCATCAGCTACCGAGCATAAAAATAAAGTATCATCTCCATCAACAAGCGCGGCTTGAACCGAAAAACACCCGCCAATTATTTTTTTCATTGACTCCCCTTCAATTTCGTTAAAGATACTCAAAAGAAAAGGATCAATTTTTTTTCTTTGTAGTCGCAACTTAAGATCTGATAATACGATAGGTCCGACCTGTGTTTCCTTATTCATAATTATTTGCTTCGTTGTACCGCCAGTCTAATAATTTTTTCCAGCTGTTTAATATCTATATCAGAAAGCTTATTAATATAGAGGCAACTGCCGCCCTCTTTATACTTACCTAATTTCAAGAGAAAATTATTTTCTGCTTTATTCTCTTGCAAACCCTTAGTCGTCATGGTAAAAATTTTTAAGCCATAGAGGGCAATATTCTGCTTGCGCGGAGCAAAACCTATCTTCATCCATTCGCCTTCTTTGCCATTGGCGTAGGTATACGTCCGGCGGCCAAAACCAACAATAGCCGCACCCCACATTTCCGATTTAGACTTGGTTAGTTTTTCCATGAGCTTACAAATAACCAAACAATCCTGGCGCCTCTCCGTATCTTTAATTGCGCTCAAGAATTTATATACGCTTGCCTTATTCACTTTTGTTTTTAATTCTGCCATATCCAATATTACTAAACTACTGAGTAGCGTTGTATAATGCCAAAATTTCAGAAGCAGATAAAGGTCGGTTATACATTCTTACATCAGCCATACTGCCGTCAAAAGGAGATGTAGTGGCGACGGCACTATTGCCCATTCGCAGGACACCGGAGCTTGTTATGCCAGCCGGCGAAGAAATGGCTCCCGTTCCGTTCGCTACCCCATTAATATAAAGCGTAGCGGATCCACTCGCATCCCAGGTTGCTGTCACCATGCTCCATGAGCCCAAAGTAACAGTATTGGTAGAAATTAACACCGTACCAGCATTAATCAGTAATCGTATTTTATCCGAGTACATGTAAAATACAAAGCCATTGGCACCACCGGCGCTAGTCGATTTATCAATAATACGTCCAAAAGTGCCCGAGCTCGTTGGCTTAATCCAAGCAGAAAGCGTCCCGCCATTTACGAGGAGTTGATTAGCCTTATGGGCTACTTGAATATAATCATTACTATTATCAAAACTTAAAGCCTTACTTACCGATGATGTCCTACCCGTTACCCACAAGGGGTCGTTAACACCACCTGGAAAAACCGCTCCGTTCCCTCCCTGGCTTGAATCCGACGCAGTCGTACCCGTGCCTTCATCAAGTTTCCACCACCCCACTAAGGTTGGATCGCCATTTGGCCCCTCCTGAGAAGCATAATTTAAGCCCTTGGCTAATGAACCAGTCGCGCTTCCCAGACAGAAATTAAGGGTATAACCAACTTTATTATCACTGCTTGGAGCATACGTATAATTGTCGCTGGAGCAATCCCCGTCCGTACGCGGTGCTGGATTTGAAGGCACTTGCGAAAGATACGTCGTAGAGCCAAATGAGATAGGTTGGCCGGGGGTAATAATAGTCGGATAGCTATTATTATCGCTGTAGAATAATTCCAAGGCTTTACTAATTTGATTAATATCAGCAACACGCTTTGAGTCTCTAGCCTTTTGCCGCGCCGAACCAAGAGCAATAATTGCCAATGTAGAGAGAATACCAATAATAGCAATAACAACTAAAAGCTCGATCAAAGTAAAGCCTTGCTTAGTAATTCTTTGTTTCATTCTTTTATTATACTATATCTCCCTTATTTTACATACTTAAAAAGGCCGAAATACTTCGGCCTTTTCAGATAAAACTAACTGCTAGCTACGTTATTCTCCTCGACGGGCGGCATCAATAGCGGCGACATCAATTTTTTTCATTGTCATCATCGCATCAAAAGCGCGCTTAGCTTCATCTCCGCCGACAGCGAGCGCTTCCATAAGCGTACGTGGCGTAATTTGCCATGATACTCCCCAGCGATCCTTGCACCAACCACACTCACTTTCCTGCCCGCCGTTACCGACGATTTATAAGAATAAAGTTAATCTATTCCACTGTTACTGATTTTGCTAAATTTCGCGGTTTATCAACATCGCAACCGCGTAAGACGGCAATCTGATAGGAAAGAAGCTGAAGAGGGATAGTAGCCAGGAAAGCCGTTAACGTTTCGTCAGTTTTAGGAATTTCAATAACTTCTTCAGCTATCAAACGCAAGGCAGAACAATGATCTTCGGTAGCAATAGCAGTCACGCGACCGCCTCGAGCTTTTATCTCTTCCATATTGCTTAAA
>CALMNI010000056.1 GCA_937868555.1 uncultured bacterium
CCAACTGGAGTTTTCCCGTACTTAATACGGGACAGGAATGACAGGAACAAATTTAATCCATTGTATATTCACGCATACTAAGTTGCGCTTCAAGCTGTTTTACTGTTTCAATAACAACCGCGACAACAATCAATAAGCTCGTACCGCCAATTGCCAAGGACTCGATGCCGGTAAAGTATTTCATAATAAGCGGCAAGACTGCAATCAAACCAAGGAAAAGCGCGCCCACTAAAATAATCTTGCGGGTTGTTTGCGCTAAGTAATCGCTCGTATGGCGGCCTGGACGAATACCGGGAATAAAGCCGCCTTGCTTTTGCAAATTTTCAGCAATCTGCGTTGGGTGAAAAACGATTTCCGTATAAAAATAAGTAAAAACAAATACTAAGAAAAAATAAGCAACACCATACACCAGCTGATTTTGGAAGACCATGATAGTCCACTGAGCAGCGGCTGCAAGTTTCGGACTGGCCGCATGGACGAAAAATTGGGCTACCATTGATGGGAACAAGAGCACGGAAATAGCAAAAATAATAGGAATAACACCGGCCATATTGACGCGTAAGGGCAAATGAGTTGTAGAACCGCCGAAAGCTCTATTGCCTCGTACCTGGCGGGCATATTGCACTGGGATATTGCGCTGGCCTTCATTAATAATAACAACTCCTACGACGGTTATAATTACAATTAACGCAAAGCCAACCAGGGTAAAGAGCATTGAAGGATCATAGTTAACGAAAACCTGCTGTAAAGTCGCCGGTAAGCTAGCGATAATGCCAGCGAAGATCAAGAGCGAAATACCGTTGCCAATTTTCTTTTCGCTAATTAATTCACCAATCCACATTAAGAAAATAGTTCCAGCTGTTACTGTCAAAATCAAGCTAACATAATCAAAAGGACTCATGACGCCCAAAATGCCTGCTCCGGAATTACGCAATAATTGAATCATCGCGTATCCTTGCAAGATAGCAAAAGGAACAGTTGCCCAACGGGTCCACATGTTAATTTTTTGCCGGCCAGCTTCTTCTTTGTTCATTTCCTCAAGCTTTGGGAAAAGCATGGTTAGCAACTGGAAAATAATGGACGAGGTAATGTATGGACCGACGCCCATCATGACGATGGAAAAATTTTCCAGGCCTCCGCCGGAAAAAAGATTTAATAAACCAAGAATTTGGTTGGAATTGAAAAAGCTACGCAAAGCAGCCGGATCAACTCCCGGTACGGGAATATGCGCCGCTAAGCGGAAAATCGCCAGCATGACAAGAACAAAGATGATGCTATTGCGAATTTCTTTGTCTCTCCAAATTTTTGCGAATTTTTCCATATAATGTTAGGAAATCGTTCCTCCGGCCTTTTCGATTTGTTCTTTAGCGCCAGCCGAGAGAGCTAGGTCTTTAATTTTTAGATTTTTTAACGTTAAGGTTCCTTGAGCAAGAATTTTCATCCGACTCGTAGCCGAAGAAACTAAACCAGCCTTAACAAGGGCGCGCGGAGAAATTTCCGCCCCATCCTTAAATGATTTATTTAAAACAGCCAAGGTAATAGGTTCGGCCTTAGGTCGGTACGAAGTAAAGCCGCGCTTTTTTGGAATAGCCAAAAGCTGCTTCTTCATACCAAGACGCTTCAAACCGCTGACACCGGAACGGGACTTTTGTCCCTTTAAACCGCGAGTTGAGTAGGTCCCGTGTCCGGAAGCATTACCGCGACCAACACGTTTGCGGGTTTTGTTCTTGGAAATTGACTTTAGGTTAGAGAGTGAAAGAGACATATGGTTTACTGAGAGCTTTTTTTAGTAACTTCATTTTTTTCAGCCTTTGGTTCCTTGCTTTCTTTCTTTTCTTTAGAATCAGATGCTTTCTTTTTCGGAGCGCGCAAAGATTTCAAAGCCTGCATAACGCATTTAGCGTTATTAACTTTATTGTTTGTTCCAAGAATTTTGCTCGTAACGTTATTAATACCCGAAAGTTCAAGAATAGTACGGACAATGCCGCCGCCGATAATACCGCGACCAGTGGCCGCCGGCTTTAAGAGAACGTGTGCAGCGCCAAACCATTGATCAACAGCGTGCGGAATGGTTTGGTTTACAATAGGGACAAGCAGCATGTCTTTCTTAGCCTGGTTGACTGCCTTGGCGACAGCCAAGGTAACGTCGGCACCTTTAGCTAAACCAATAGCTACTTTGCCTTTCTTATCACCAATAGCGACACAAGCTCTAAAACGCATGCGCTTTCCACCGGCCATAACGCGAGTAACACGGGCAATATCAATAATACGCTGTTCAAACTCATCAGCTGGACGTTCATCACGGCGTCCTTCGCCGCGGCGAGGAGGACGTCCGCCTCCATTTCCGCCAGCGCGACGCGGACCACGATTAGCAGCTCCTCTGTCAGCTCCTGCTCCCCCGCTTTGAGTTTTCTTTTCTTGTTCGGTCATAAATTTCAAATATTAGAATTGGAGTCCGCCTTCGCGGGCACCGTCAGCGGCTGCTTTTACCCGACCAGTATACCTATTACCGCCACGGTCGAAAACAACAGTACTAACGTTTTTTGCTTTAGCTTTTTCGGCCAATAACTTTCCAACAGAGCTTGCGGTTTCAACCTTTGATTGCTTGGCCTTAATTTCGCGGCTATGCGCACTGGCAATAGTCACCCCGCTCTCATCATTAATGAGCTGAAGATATAAACTGGTGTTTGACTTAGAAACATTAAGGCGAGGCCGAGCTGCGCTGCCGGAAATTTGCGTCCGGATACGGCGTTGGCGGCGAGCCCTAGTCATCATTTTTGCTTGCTGCTTATTCATACGGATAATCTATTAAGCGCCTTTAGCGGCGGTCTTGCCGGCTTTGCGGCGAACAATTTCGCCAACATAGCGAATACCTTTACCCTTATATGGTTCAGGTTTTTTCAAACGACGAATTTGAGCTGCAGTTTCACCAACCAATTGCTTATCAATTCCAGAAATAGTAATGGTATTTCCTTCAACTGCTGCAACAATACCGGCGGGCATAGGGAAATTAACCGGATGAGAAAAACCAAGGCTTAAATTTAATGCATTGCCGCCGCCAGCTACTTTATATCCGACTCCCTGAATCTCTAATTTCTTTTCATATCCTTGGCTAACGCCCTGAACCATGTTTTTTATCAAGCTGTAAAACAACCCCCACATTGCGCGCTCTTTTTTATTTTCAGAATCAGCAACCGAAACCTTAATAGCCTCCGGGGTTATTTCCAAACGAATTAAATCGTGAATCTCCTGTTTAAGTTCGCCTTTTGCGCCTTTCACCGTCAAGACTTTTTTGTCTAAAACGGCTGTTGCTCCAGCGGGCATTTCAATGGGTAATTTTCCTAAACGTGACATAGCGGTGGGGTTAGTAAATTTCGCAAATAACTTCGCCGCCCAGATTGCGTCGTCTTGCTTCGCGGTTAGTCATTAGTCCCTGCGAAGTCGACAAAATAGCAATGCCGAGGTTATTCAAAACGCGGGGAAGTTCATCTTTGCCGACATAGACGCGGCGGCTTGATTTGCTAATGCGAGTAACAGAAGAAATCATCGGCGTACCGTCAGCTTTATACTTAAGAACAAGCTTAAGTTCGTCAAAACCGCTTTTGCCTTCATGGGAAACTACTTCAGCCTTTTCAATCCAGCCATTTTCTTGAAGCAATTTTGCGATATTAAATTTGAGTTTACTCATTGGCAACAGAATCTCCGGCTTGCGCACGGCAGCGGCGTTTCTGATACGAGAGAGCATGTCTGCTATTGGATCCATCATATAATTATATAAAGCTTACCAGCTGGACTTCGTGATGCCCGGCAAATCGGTGTTGTTTGCGAGTTCGCGGAAACAGATACGGCACATGTCGAAATCGCGCATATAGGCGTGGTTGCGGCCACAGCGCCAGCAACGGCGAACCTTTCGCGTCGAAAATTTCGGCGTCCGTTTTGACTTTACAATGAGTGCTTTTCGAGCCATACGATTTGCCTAGTTATCTTTCTTAAAGGGGAAGCCGAGTAAGGTAAAGAGCTCAACGCCTTCCGCGTGCGTACGAGCCGTTGTCGCGATATTGACTTCAAGACCGTGTATATTCTCAACTTCATCGGCTTTAATTTCCGGGAATGCGATGTGTTCGCGGAAACCGACAGAGAGGTTGCCAGCCCGGTCAACTTTCTTGGGATCAACGCCGCGAAAGTCGCGAACGCGAGGGAAAGTAACCGTTATCAATTTTTCAAGAAAATCATACATTCTATTGCCGCGTAATGTTACGGCTACGCCGATAACTGTTCCTTCGCGTACTTTAAAGGCGGAAATAGATTTTTTTGCCTTGGTCATAATAGGCTTTTGACCAGTTATGCGCGCTAAGTTATGAGCAACGTTTTCAAGATAGCTCTTTTCCTTAGTAAAACGGCCGACACCTACGTTCAAGGAAATCTTGACGATTTTTGGAATGGCCATGTCATTCTTATAGGAAAATTTCTCCTTTAAAGCTGGCTTGACGTTTTTGTTGTATTGTTCACGAAGTTTCATAGGCTTAATCTATAGTGGCCTTACATTTTTTGCAAACGCGGACCTTAGTTCCCTTTTTGCCATCTGCGGCTTTAAGAAATTCATGGCCGACGCGGGTTGCTTTATTGCATTTAGGGCAAACAAGCATCATATTGGAAATATTCATCGGGGCGGCAAATTCAATACGCTGTCCCTTCTCTCCTTGGCGGCGAGGACGCATGTGCTTAATCAATAGGTTCAAACCGTCTACGCTGGCGCGATTAACGTCGGCGAATATCTGCAAAACCTTACCGGTCTTGCCTTTGTCTTTACCGGCGATAATTGTTACTTGATCGTTTTTCTTAATATTCATAGGCGTAGCTTAGAGAACTTCAGGCGCCAAAGAGGCGATCTTTACGTAACCGGCTTTTCGTACTTCGCGGGGAATTGGTCCAAAGATACGGCTACCGCGAGGTTCGCCATTCTTTTTATCAATAATAACGCAAGCGTTTTCATCAAAGCGAATGTAGCTCCCATCAGTGCGGCGGGTTTCTTTCTTTACGCGCACTACCACTGCCAATAGCACATCGCTCTTTTTTACCATTGAGTGCGGAACAGCTTGCTTAACAGCAACAATAATCCGATCACCAATGCGAGCATAACGCTTTTGATAGCCGCCAAGAACACGAATACACATAACGCGCTTGGCGCCAGTATTATCGGCAACTTTTAGGATGGTTTGTACCTGGATCATACGGGTTAGCTATAAATCACGCGCCAGCGCTTATCTTTGCTGAGCGGGCGGCATTCAACAAAAGTCACTTTATCGCCTTCGCGATATTGGTTCTTTTCATCATGCACTTTATACCGGCGGGTCGAAATGAAACGCTTTTGGTATTTTGGATGAATCTTGGTTGTTTCGACGCTGACAACAATAGTCTTGTCCATTTTATCGCTCGCAACAATACCTTTAAAAGTACGGCGGATAAGCATTTTTGTCTCGGCGGCAGGAACCTTAGTGTTTTTCATAGGTTTCATATTAAGACTTGTTGATCATAGTCAAAAGACGGGAAATCAACTGGCGTTCGCGGCGTATAGCCCGTACGTCCTTCAGTTGCTTATTGGCTTCCTTGAAGCGCAACTCACGCAATTTCTCGCGGCTTTCTTGAAGCATTTTCTGCAATTCAGCTTCGTTTTTTCCTTGTAATTCCTTGAATTCCATATAATTAATGCTTTTTAACAAAGGTGCATTTTACTGGCAACTTGTGAGCCGCCAAAATCATTGCTTCGCGAGCTTGCACTTCAGTCACTCCTTCGATTTCAAATAAAATCATTCCGGGCTTAACAATAGCAACATAATGATCAACCGGACCTTTTCCCTTACCCATTGGCATTTCTCCGCCTTTAGCGGTTACTGATTTGTCAGGAAAAATTCGAATCCACAATTTACCAGTTCGCTGTACGTAACGGGTAATAACGCGACGAGCCGCTTCAATCTGACGTGAGGTAACCCAGCAGGCCTCTATGCTTTTTAGGCCATAGCTTCCAAAGCCAAGACTAATACGGCGACTTGCCTTACCGCCCCTAGCGATTTTGTGCGATTTTCGAAATTTTGTTTTCTTAGGTGCCAACATATTATTTCTTGATCTTTTCCTTAATTACATCGCCAGCTTCCTCATGACGATCAAAAATTTCTCCTCTATAAATCCAAACTTTAAGTCCGATTAAACCAAAAGTGGTTAGAGCGGCGGCGCGAGCATAATCAATATCAGCGCGTAAAGTTTGCAAAGGTAACTTTCCCGAAATAAGCATTTCTCGGCGGGCGATTTCAGCTCCATTCAAACGTCCGGACATCATAACCTTAACTCCGAGCGCTCCCGAACGCTCAACGCGGCCAATGGCCTGCTTCATAACGCGCTTAAAGGGAAGACGCTTTTCAATATCAAGCACCATCGATTGCAATACAATCTGTGCGCTTAAGTTAGGTCGTTCGACTTCGTTAATATTAACGGAAATCTCGCCCATGCGGAAATTTTTCAAAAACTTAGAATGCAATTTCTTTTTCAAATCTTCGATACCGGCTCCGCCGCGGCCAATAATAAGACCTGGCTTGGCGGTGTGAATACCAATAACGATACGCTTGCCAGAAGGGCGTTCAATTTCAATGCGGTCGATACCAGCTTCGCGTAGATGCTTTGTCAAAAATTTGCGTACTAAAACATCCTGACGAACTTGGCTAATATAGTCACGGGGTCCCGCGAACCATTTCGATGGCCAGGTTCGCGTGATGCCCACGCGCATAACTTTTGGATTGATTTTCTGTCCCATAGGAGTAGTAGTAGATTAACCGCTCTTGCGATTGAAAATTTTAGAAGTAAAGCCCTGTTTTCCGCCCGAGCGTCCCTTTCCTTCGCGGCGTGGGTCAATAATCTTTTCTTTCTTTTCAGAAGCGCCTTCATTGCTCTTTTCCGTACCCTTATCAGCAACCTTGATTCCCTCATCTTCCTTAGGAGCAGAGCCGAGTTTCATTGGGTCAGCAATTTTTTCCTTGCGTCCAGCTTTAACACCGCTATCCTTAAGTTCTCCTAAGGTTACATTGATATGGCTCATGCGCTTTAACAAAGGAGTAGCCCGGCCGTGAGCACGCGGCAACCAACGCTTTAGAACGGGTCCGCCGTCAACGCGGATTTCTTTTATAAATAGGTTATCTTCCGCCAAATCAAAATTGTGCGTAGCATTAGCAACGGCTGAAGCAATAACTTTGCGTACTGGTGCAGCGGCAATTTTACCTACAAATTTCAACTGATCCAAAGCAGCAGCAACCGGCCTACCCTTTAACAGGTTGACGACCAAACGCACTTTGCGCGGTGAAATCTTAATATAGCGAGCAGAGGATTTAACTTCCATATAATTCGTTATTTGCCTTTAGACTGTTCCTTGGCCATCTTACCGCCATGGTTAATGAACTTACGCGTTGGAGAAAATTCTCCGAACTTGTGTCCAACCATGTTTTCATTGACCAAAACTGGGATATGAATCTTTCCATTATGCACTCCGATTGTAAACCCAACCATTTCCGGAGTAATCGTTGCAGCGCGATCCCAAATCTTAATTGGGGTTTTATCGCCCGGCTTCATAGAAATAATTTTCTTTTGAAGACGTTCGTTAATATAGGGTCCTTTTTTTAGACTTCTAGACATACGGATGGCTTAAAGTTTTTTGCCGTTACGGCGAGTGATAATCAACTTGTTTGATTGCTTTTTTCCAGAACGGGTCTTAACACCATAAGCGTTCTTACCCCATTTTGTTTTTGGATGCTTCAAACCAATAGACTGGTTTCCTTCACCACCTCCATGCGGGTGATCATTTGGGTTCATAGCAGTACCTCGAACCGTTGGACGGCGTCCAAGGTAGCGGCTGCGTCCTGCTTTTCCAAGAGTAACATGGCGACGATCAATATTACCAACTTGGCCAACTGTACCAAGGCACTCTTTCTTTACTAAACGGATCTCACCAGAGGGTAATTTTAATTGAGCGTATTTCTTATCTACTGACATTATGAACAAAGCATTTCCAGCTCCGCGAGCCAAACGCCCGCCTTGGCCGGGTTCGAGTTCAACGTTATGAACAGGCAAACCGACTGGAATAAATTCCAAAGGCATAGCATTGCCTACTTTCGGCTCTATAGCTTCGCGCGAAGATGCAACTTCCATGCCAACTGTTAAACCTACCGGGACAATCATATAACGCTTTTCGCCGTCCTTATAATTGACAAGCGCCAAACGAGGTCCGCGACTAGGATCATACTCAATCGTCTTGACTACGCCAGGAACGCCATACTTATCACGCTTAAAATCAACCAAGCGAAGATAGCGCTTAACGCCACCGCCTTGATGGCGAACAGTAATCTTTCCTTGAGCATTGCGTCCGGCATGCTTCTTCCGAATTACGATCAATGACTCTTCAGGAGTTTTTGAAGTAATATCAGAAAAATCTTCGAAGCTTGCGCCACGACGGCCAGGGGTAGTAGGTTTTAATTTCTTAATTGCCATATAGTTTAAACGCCTTCGTAAAGACTAATGGTCTTGCCTTTAGGCAGACTTACAATAGCCTTTTTCCAGTCCTTACGTTTTCCAGAAACGCGACCAAAACGACGAACTTTGCCTTCGTTGCGGATCATGTTTACTTTAATAGGAGCAACACCATATACGTCTTTTACTGCCTTAGCTACTTCAATTTTATTTGCATCCATTGCTACTGCAAAGAAATACTGGTTATTGACTTGCTGATGGGAAGCTTTCTCAGAAATAAGAGGACGGATTAAAACTCGATATGCGTTAGAAATCCGCTTAGGGCTCTTCTTAGCAACGTCCTTCTTCGAATCATCAACATACAAATCTTTCATGCTGCCATCGACTTCTTTTTTTGTATCTTTAAAAATTGCCATAGGTTTAGTTCTTATATCGCTCTTCAATGGCGTCTACTGCTTTTTTAGTAGCAACGACATGACGATATTTCAAAATATCAACCAAATTAATATTATCAATGCCAATCAGCTTGACTCCAGTAAGATTGCGGGCAGAATTCTTAGTCATACCTTCAGGCAAAGTTTCCAACACCAAAACGGAACGCTTAGCTGCTGAGAAAGCCTTGTCGTTGATATTCTTAACAATAGAATCAAACAATTTTGTCTTGTATTCAGAAAAATTCAATTCATCAAGAATCGCGAATTGGTTGCTAGCAACTTTATCAGACAAAGCGATGCGCAAAGCTTGGCGTTTCATTTTTGCATTGATGCCTTTAGAAAAATTCCTATTGCTTGTTGGACCAAATGTGACACCGCCACCAATCCAAATTGGGCTGCGGCTTGAACCAGCACGAGCGCGACCAGTCCCCTTTTGTCGCCATGGCTTTTTACCACCACCGCGAACTTCGCTGCGATCTTTCGTATGGGCAAGAACTAAACGTTCATTAGACATTTGAGCAACAACAGCTTGATGGATCAAAGCCTCGTTTGCAGGTTGGCCAAACACTTTATCAGACAATTCTGCTTCGGAAATGACTTCGCCTTTTTGGTTGTATATTTTTTGCTTGATCATATTAGTTGGCCTTCTTTTCCGCAGAAGCTTCATCAGAAGCAGGGGCGGGTTCTTCAGATGCTTCTTCAGAAGCAGCTTCAATTTTTTCTTCAGGAGTTTCCTCTATTTTCACTTCTTCAGTAGGCTGTTCGGAAGCGGGTTCAGGTTCAGTGACTTTGTCTTCAACAGTCTCAGTTGCTTCAATGTTTTCTTCTGAAGTGATTTCTTCGGTATTTTCCTCTGCAACAGGGGCTTCAACAATTACTTCAGGATCTCCTAAAACCAATTCGCCTTCAGCCGATAATAGGATTAAGCCATTGCGAGCGCCAGGTACAGCGCCCTTAATATATAGGCTGTTAGTTGATACATCAATGGATACAATTTCTACATCATGCAAAGTAACGCGATCGCCGCCGGTACGTCCACCCATGCGCGTTCCTTTAAAGACGTGCTGTACACCTCCGGCTCCAACAGATCCGGAAGCACGCAATTGGTCTTTATTACCGTGAGTAGCATC
>CALMNI010000057.1 GCA_937868555.1 uncultured bacterium
CCTCTTGAAATAAAAAAAGCCGGTCACCCCACGACGAGTAAACCGGCTCAGCAATTATTAAATTGCTTGCGAAAGGTCGTGGGCTTTCGTAAACAATCTCACCACTATACTATCACGCTGTTGCCGGTTTTTCAACCGCCGCGCGTTCAAACAAGATCTTTTTTCCTGTATGACAAGCGTATCGGTATTCCTCTATAGCCCCTTTTGAGTCTGTCCAGTTGTCCAGAAAATACACTCCTTCCGCTATGTCTATGAGCGAATAGCAGATATGCATATATTCATCGTGTTCTAAGCCGTCTGGTAAAATAGTAGGCGTAATGACGAGGTGCCCGTCTATTCGTAACTTAAGAACGGCGCGCTGGAACTTTTCGTAATAATCTGGCTCCCCGGTAATCTTTCCGGCTATGTATAACTTCATTCGGCAATCTCCAAAAAGGTTTTGTCTTGTACGTCCTCGTAGGTAGGATGCTCCATTCCTGCCACAAGGTCGGCGGCGTGTTTAGCGCCCGCAAGGGTACACCGTTGCGCGATACAAACGCCGATTTTAACCGTGTCGAATTGCATCGGCAAAACGTGGAATATCTGACATCCGGCATATTCTACCGGGTCAACGGTTCGCACGTATTCGCCTGGTTCCGTCGCTTTCGCCCAAGGGTTACGATAGCGATATTCCATAATTCAACTCCTTTTACCTAACACCCTATCAACGTACCATTGCACGCGCCCGTCTCGCCTCACGCCTTCGCGCCCTTGTTTGAACGCCGCTATAGCATCCTCGCGATTGCCAAGCGCGGCAAGGTTAGACACATACAACCGCCCCGCGATGATCGCGGAGTCAAGCGGGTTCCGCGCGTTGTATTCGCCATAGCGCCGAGCCCGTTCCTTGTGATAAGCAGCGCGTTCGTGTAGTGCGAAGTCTCCAACGTCGTAAGGATCAGGGTGGTCTAAGTTTGCCCCATAGCTTGACTCTGCAAAGTGATAACCCCGCAAGATCGCTACCGGGCAGCCCGTAAGCTGCGAGGCTATTTCGTAGATACTTTTCGGCGGCGCTAGCAATGCTGTAGTCGTGCGCATCGGCGCAAATGTCTTACACCCTGAGGCGAGAGACGCTGATAGCAATAGCAAACAGAGCGCGCGCCGCATACTGCTACACCTTAGAAGGGGATATCGTCCGGGAAATCGGGCGGGTTCCCGTCATCCGATAGCGGAAGTTCCTGCTCGACGGGTTCCGGGGCCGCGTCGCGTTTCTGGTATGCGGGGGCCTGAGTCGGCGCGCTTTCTTGCCCAGTCGTCCCGCCGCCTAAAAGCTGGACGTTGTGGGCGTTTATATCAACCCTGCTAAAGTTTTGACCGTTCTTTTCCCAGCGGCTTTGATGTAGCTCGCCTTCTACAGCGACCTGCTTTCCCTTGACTAGATACTGGTTGACGCTCTCGCCCTGCTTTCCCCAAAGTACAATGTCAAAAAAGCTCGTTTCCTTGACCCATGACTCGCCCTGTTTGCGGCTTTTGTT
>CALMNI010000058.1 GCA_937868555.1 uncultured bacterium
AACAGATTTATACTGTAAGCGGAATAGATTTAATTGCGTTCTAATTCTGAAATTCGTTTTTGGTATTCGCTCCAATTGTTGAGTGTTTCTTTGGTGCTTAAACGTATGGGCATATACGAACGTATATTTTGGATTACGAACGTATTAAATGTTTTGGCTTCAGGTGCGCTTGGGTCAAGCAATAAATAGGTAAAATAACATTGTTTTTGGGCCGGACCATACAATAGGCGCGGATCAGTGGTACGCCAGCCGTGGCGTCGGAGTCGAGTAATTTCTTTTTCGACGCGCGTCTGCAAGCTTGAGCAATGATCCTTGGCGTCGGACAGCGCCTGCTCGTCTTGCCTGGGGTACCATGGACTTTCTTTTACATAGGAATAAGCAGCAATTCCCAGGGTTGCTATAATCGCTAGAACGGCAAAAAGCCTCTGCGGAGGACGTAGTGTATGTTTCATATATGTACAGTATAAGAAAAATAATCTTAAAAAACAATAAGTCGTGTAACTTCCTTTTTTCGCCTACGTATTGTATACTGAAAGTCTTATTCACTAAATAACATCTATGGCAAAAGGTAAATTAGGAAATTTTATTCAAATCGTCGGCTTGCTCACCTTTCTCGGAACTGTATTGGCAAAGCTCATGCCTTTGTTTAAAGAACAAAACCCTAAGTTAAAGAAAAAGATTTCTCACATTGGTGGACTCTTAGGCGAGCTTAAGGAAGAAATAGTAGATCTAGCCTCTTCTTCCGAATTAAAGGGCAAGAAAAGCAAATAGCAGTATTGTTAAAAGCTCCTTCGTTCGAAGGAGCTTTTATTTTTTTCTAACAATCAGTATTCCCTTGGGTTCTCCGCTTATGGGTTCGTGATATCCCGTTGGGTAAGCGAGAATGGAGTTCATAATAGTGTATTCACTGTAGCGATAGTCGGCGCCACTTTTTGTTCCCGGATCATTGGTAATAAATTCTCGGGTATCCGGATCATATCCTTTTATAAGAAGCATATGTCGTTCGGGGCCAGGAGCAGTGAAATTAGGGTTGCCGAGTCTTTGTCCATTCATGGGAGCGATAACAACGGCGCCCGAGCTAAGCGCTGTAATAATATCAGACGCCGTAATATTCATTTTTACTTCAACGGCGTCATATTTAAAATAATCTTTAAAAATGCGGTCTCGTACGTCGGCTAGCGAAACATCCCTATACTCACCATACCGGCTTTGTTCATAATCGGAAATAGCAAGAATCTCGCGCCGCGCCTCGGCAGAGCTTAGTGATTGATTCTGCACCCAACGCATGGCCATTAAAGCGGAGGCTTCTTCGCAGCCGTCTTGCTGCCTTTCGTCATCCCACTCCCCGCTCGGAGCTTGGGCGGTAAAAGGAACTGAATAATTTATAAGTGAGGCAGGAATTGGCGCAGCTTCGTTAGACGGAGGAAGGGAGGATGATGAAGGCAAAGAAGGAGGCACTAGCGGTTCTTCTTTAACGGGTTCGGGTGTTGTGGTCGAAGCTGGGGTTTGAATAGCGGGGGCAACGCGGACATTTCTGCTCGCTTGAAAGCTCCAAATCCACCCAGCAATACCTAGCACTGTCATTATAGTGAGAATGGCAATATATGGCCTTAAATTGGGCATATAAGT
>CALMNI010000059.1 GCA_937868555.1 uncultured bacterium
GCTATTTATCTCCCCTCCCCATCAAAGATGGGGAGGGGTAGGGGGAGAGGTGAACTAAAAAATCAAAGACGGGGAAGAAATCTTACTGTACCGCTCTTCTAATAACTTCAAGCGCTATCAATTCCGAAGGATTAATAATATAGTCAGCTTTCGCTTCCGCACCCAGCAATAAAGGAATTTCCGTACAGCCTAATATAACCGCCTCAGCGCCCTGCTGCCGCAAATTTGCTACCGCTTCAAGAGCAACGGCACTATGGGCGCTAGCAGCATCGCCTTCTTGCACCGGATAGACGCCTTCATCTTCCAATCGTCGCTCTAAGTCTTTAGGCAAAACAAAACAATTAATTCCAAGTGATTCTAACGGGGACTGGAATAATTTTTTATCTACCGTTAAACCTATTGCCAATAGGCCAACATTTTTTATTCCCCGGCGCTTAACTTCATCCACTGTTACCGCGACCATGCTTACTAATGTCTTGCCGGCCGCTCTTTCAATTTTATCCGCAAAAAGATGGGCGGTATGCGATGTTACTATAAGCAAATCTGATTGTTCGCCAATATATTGCGCTGCCGCTAACAACTCGGGAGAAGGCGTTAAGATTTCCGGATAGCTACCGTCGGCATTCAAAAGCATAGGCGCCTTATTGAGCATTGTTACATTTATTTTCGGATATCCCCTATTGCCATACTGCGGGATAGGAAAAGAAACTGAAGCCTGCAATAGGCGTTCGAGAATATCCAGCGTCGCCCATTGGCCCATTCCGCCCACTATTCCTACAGAGCGCAAAGAAGGAACTGCTGATTCATGGGATACTACTTTTCGTTCTGCCATACAATATTTTTCTTCTTAGGTAAAAGTGTTGATTTTAAGCCTGGCTGATTCTTAAAAAAGCTCGGGGTTCTATAACCGGGGTTTCCCTTTTTGCTGCCAACCTTTGTTCTCCCCCGGCTTTTCATATGTTATCTAAATAAATTGAAAAATACGTAACGAAAAGTATCGGCCGCCAACAACCAAGCGGTTAAAAAACCGAGGAGAAAGTTGAGTATGGCAATAAGGAAACTCCGGCGCAGATGCCAGGAAAGGAATTTGTCGCTCATAGAAGGGCATGGTATATATAGAGTATACTAAAAACTACCATATATGGACAATTCTCTTATACTTATCTTCGGGAGCATTATTTCAATAGGCATTATAATCGCTATTATTTTGCTGTTGCGCAAACCCCAAAGCATCGCCGGGCAGGCCGAATTAGGAGCCCTCATGGAACGCCTTTCCGGACTCAATGAGCAAAATAAAGATCTACGCAATGTTATTGATCAAAAACTTGCCCAAACCCATGCCGCGACAAGCCAGCAGTTCGGCGAAACAACTAAAATCATTCAAGCCATCAGCGGACAATCCGCCAAGCTCATTTCCGATGTCACTGAAAAACTAACTAAACTTGATGAAACTAACCGCCAAGTCGTAAATTTCTCAAGCCAACTGCAAAGCCTGCAAGACATTTTTAAAAATCCAAAGCAGCGCGGCGTTGTCGGCGAATACTACCTCGAGACATTATTAAAAAATGTCATGCCTCCCGGCAGCTACCAAATGCAATACCCTTTTACGGACGGAACTATTGTTGACGCCGCTGTTTTCGTTAAAGACAAAGTTATTCCCGTTGACTCCAAATTTTCTTTAGAAAATTATAACCGCTTAGCGAGTGCGACAGAGCCGCTTGAAAAAGACCGTTTAGAAAAAATATTCCTCAACGACTTAAAAAATCGCATTGTTGAAACATCAAAATACATACAGCCGCAAAATGGAACCATGGACTTTGCTTTTATGTTCATTCCACACGAAGCGATTTATTATGATTTAATCGTCAACAAAATCGGCGCCGCTACGGAAGAGAACGAAAACCTTATCCAGCGCGCCGCAAGTAAATATAAAGTTGTTATTGTTTCGCCAACTTCCTTCCTTGCCTATTTGCAAACCGTCTTACAGGGGTTGCGAGCGATGCAAATTGAAGAAAGCGCCAAAACAATTCGAGCTAACGTTGAAAAATTAGGGCAGCATCTCAATGTTTATGATACGTATATGCAAAAGCTAGGCGGCAGCATGTCGACAACCGTCAATCATTTCAACACCGCTTATAAAGAATTAAAAAAGATCGACAAAGATGTTGTTAAAATTACCGACGCTGAAGCTACTATTGAACCCTTGCTTGTCGAAAAACCTATATTAGAAATTGAATAAATTTTTCACTTTTTGTCATTTCGAAGGAGTCCGCCTTAGGCGGACGACTGAGAAATCTTAGCTGGACACAAGATTTCTCGCCCACCGCTACGCTCCGGCTCGAAATGACACGTATACATCCTATGGAAATTATCAATCCTTCCTTGCGAACTGCTATTCTAGAAACAGTCGCTTTCTTCGATATCTTTGACTATCCCCTGACCTCATTCGAAATTTGGCAATATCTGCCGCACTCAGCAACACTCCTTGAGGTAAGAAACATATTGGAAAACTCTGTGTTGCCGCTGCAAACCGATAACGGATTTTTCTTCCTTCCCGGACGCGAAAAAATCATTATCACCAGGCGCGAACGCTATAATGCCACTGATCAAAAAATAAAAAAAGCGCACCGCCGCTTGTATCTGTTTCGCTGGTTGCCGGGCATTAAGCTTATTTGCCTTGCCAACAGTTTAGGCACGCACAACCTCCGCCCCGGAGGCGACACTGATCTTTTTATTATTACGAAACAAGGTCGATTATGGTTTGTGAAATTATGTGCGACTATAATTGTCGCTCTTTTCGGACTGCGACCAAGCGCCACAAAGAGCGCTGACCAAATTTGCTTGAGCTTTCTAGTTGATGAAAGCGCACTCGACTTATCGCCGTTTCGATTGCCGACAGATACATATTTTAGATATTGGCTAGCCGGCCTCATGCCCCTCTATGGCGAGAAAAAAAGCTACACTGCCCTTATCGCCGCCAACGGCTGGCTGCAGCAAGAGCTGCCTAATTGGGTCTATTCAGACGCCTTCCTTGATCGCCGCTTTAAATACAACCCCCGTTCATCGCGTCTGATTTTTGGCAGTAGTTTAGAAAAAGCTGCCCGCTTCATCCAAGCTCGCCTTATGTCTCCGACCATTAAAAAACTTGCTAATCA
>CALMNI010000060.1 GCA_937868555.1 uncultured bacterium
ACTCAAAAGTAGAAACGTTAGATGAAAATAAAGATGGATTTAAACTATTGAAAAGTGAAGGCGAGAAGAAGAAAATGAAAGAGGTTAAATATTCTTATGTTCATAATGATAAAGAAATCGTTTTTTTATTGGGATATGTTAAGTCAGAAACGCATTTTCATATCAGTCGTATAGAAAACGTAACCGGCGATGAGGTGAGCGGAAAATATTTGCCCAAAGTTTTTATGGCCATGGAAGATGATCTTAGAAAAGAGGGGATTACGTATATTACAACGGATGCAATAACTCGTCTTGGACCAATCCTCGTTCAGCGCTACGGTTTTACGCAAGTAAATGTTCCGTCTAGGAAAGAGCTTAAACACGAGCCAGATTCGTATAAAAAAGACAAATCTCTTTTTTTCGAAAAGCATTTATAAAGGAACTGCTGTTTTATTTGTGAACGGGAGCTTGGTTTATAATTTATACCTTATCGAAAAAGCAAAGGTAGAAGAGTGAGCAAGAATATATCAGTAGTAAAGTGCGCAATCATAGCTGCTTCAAGTCCTTTTTTCCAAAAAAGCCATCCGAACATAATCCCGCCAATGCCATTGAGTACAATCGCTCGAGTGACGATAAGGGGAGTAAGAGCGGTTAGTGAAGCGGTAAGCGGTAAATGGCCGAGGCCAAATATGATGGCAGCTAGAAAAATTGATGCCACTATGCCTGTCGTTGTGGGGCTAGTACGTTTGCATATTTTCATGCTTATCCATATGAAAAAGGCCATCAAGAATAATCTCAGTAATATTTCTTCTGTTATGCCGCCGTATACGGCAGCGAGAAGTTTTTGCCAAACAGGGGCGTAAGTTTGGTGAGTGCTAATGGCTGCTCCGGCAACAGTGAAAATTATATCGACGGCATAAATGATAACAGCTATCATTGCTCCCGATAAAAATGAAATTGCTATGCTATCTTTTAAAATAGCTTTCCAATTTTTCTTTTCTGCTACAGCTTCAAGAAGAGGGAGATGAAAACCAATTCTTTTTGCAAAAAACAGGCCGCCTAGTATCGCTAGTGAAAACAGCACCGCGCTTTGCGCCACTTGAATAATTCCTATAAGCCAAAGCGGTTGGCCTATAGTTCTCAGTAAATCACCTTGGAGGGTGATTACATAAGGAAAAACGCAGGCCACGCTGACAAGGCTCATGCTTAATAAGATAAAAAATATCTTCCACTGTATAGTGTTTTTCATATACCTTAATTCTATCACTAAGCTTAAATGCCAACAAATGTTCAATTTCTTCGGAATTGTATAGGAAAAATGATGTTTTATTAGTCTTTTGATAAATGCGGATAGCGGGTATAATTAACAGCATGAAACTATTTCTCACATCTTCCGGTCTAAGCGATACGAACACTAAAGACTTTTTGAATCTTCTTGGTAAAGATCCACATGGATTGAAAGTGGCATTTATTCCTACGGCCATGAATCCCGAAAGTGAAGAAACAAAGGAGAAATATATTCCTCAAGATGTCGCTGATTTAGAGAACTTAGGAATGATAGTTGTATCAATTGATCTTGAATCACTTACGGAAGATACGATCATAGAGGCTTTCCAGTCTTTTGATATTGTATATGTGTACGGCGGAAATACTTTTTATCTCATGAATGAAGTAAATAGATCCGGTTTTAAAACTCATATACAAGAAATAATAAAAGATAAAGTGTATGTCGGTGTTTCGGCTGGAAGTATCATTGCCGGACCCGATATTTCAATTGCTGGTTGGCCCGAAGGGGATTGTAATGATATTGGCTTAAAAGATATGACTGGTTTATCCTTAGTGTCTTACGTTATACAACCTCATTGGCATGGGCAAATTTCTCTTGAAACAGAATCGTGTCCTTTTGAAGTTAAGAGTTTAAAAGATGGAGAAGCGATTATTGAAGTGTGATATAATAAGAAAAACTAAACAAAACCTATGAATACTTCAACAAGCAAGGCCAGCTGGATTATTGTTGTCTTAGTACTGTGCCTAGCGGTAGCTGGTTATGGAATATATAGAAATTATATGCCGCGGGCAGATGAGAAAAATTCTGTTTCGCACCTTCCTGCCGACGGATCAAACGATGCGAACAATGAACCTAACATAGGGTTTACGCCGTCGTATCAAGAAGAAAATGTATTGTTATCTTCTGTGCCTAATTACCAAGCTATTAAAGCCAAATATGGCTTGAATCTTTCGGCTAGCCAAGAAAAGCTCTTAGAAGAGAATCGTTTCATACTGCTTGATACCGATACTTTGCCTTTTTTTGAACCCGGAAATAATTTCGACCAGTGGCTCGTTGATGCTGATAAGCTCGGCGGCGGATCTATCTATGATCGCAAGCCCGAAGATGCTGTGTTAGTGACTCCCGATACGATGCTGCATGCTTATCATAAATATTTTGAACTGACGCTTGAACAGCTCGAACAACATGATTTAAGCGTCGCTCTGGGAGACTTCTTAAGTGGATTGCATAAAAATATAGCCCAGGCGGCAAAAAACAGTCGTGGAGACGTTAAGGCTCGTTATCAAAACATAGAAGCGCAGGTTGTTTTGGCGCGGGTATTGTTTGAAAATAAAAATGGCGCTAAGCCTGATTATTTTAATTCTCCGGCGGAAGAAGAAAAATATACTAATCAAGACGCTACGGCTGATTCAGTGGGCAATGCCAAAAACATTTTGAAGAAATATTCCGGCGATCTAAGCCCTGAGTTAGTGAAGGCGATTACGGCTGATATAGAAGAAATATATGCGGCTAAAAATATTGGCGCTTCGCCCTTATTTAAGCAATATGATCCTGAAATAAAAACCGACTATACGCAGTTTACGCCGCGCAGCCATTATGCTAAAAATTCCGCTTTGCGAGCATATTTTAGAACGATGATGTATCTAGGCCGCAGTAGCTATCTTCTTCATAGTCCTTTGGGGATAGCCGATACTAATTTGTTAGTGAAACAAATGGGGGTGAAGAATGGCTCGGTAATGCCGCTTGATGCGTGGAATAAAATCAGCACCATAACAAGCTTTTACGCCGGGCAAAGCGACGATATTTCCTATAATGAGTATAAGGCTTTTGTAAGTAGCGTTCTTGGTACTACTCTTTCCGATGACATGCTTATTGCCAAAGAGAATGTTGAAAAACTATCCAGCAACCTCGGTAAGCTGCGAAAGCCGAAAATTTTATCCGACGTTATTATTGATGAAGATATTGCCTCCTTGAACAAAGATGATTTGCTTAAAAAATCTTTAGCTTTTAGAATCTTCGGGCAACGCTTTTCTTTTGATGGTTGGATACTTAACGATTTAACGGCGGGTCAAGAACAAACGCCGGTAAAGTTGCCTTCAAGTCCTTCCGCCTTGTTTATACCGGCTGCTTTCGGCGATCAACAGGCAAAACAATATAGCGGTGAATTCTTAGGCCAGTCCGGTTTTAATCAGTCGGAGGTTGATGGATTTTTTGGAAAACTTGAGCAAAAGAAAAACGATATTGGAAAAGTTACTACGAAAGAATGGTTTGATTCTTTGGGAAGTTCTTGGTTGTATATATTAGGTTCTTTGACGCACAATTACGGCAGTCATTACCCGGCTTACATGCAAAGTAAATCATTCTTAAGCAAACAGATTCAATCTTTCTTGGGATCATACGCTGAACTTAAGCATGATACACTGCTGTATGCGAAGCAAAGTTATGCTGAGTTAGGAGCTGGTGCTCCCGACTTGCCTATTCCGCCCATTGTTAAAGGCTTTGTTGAGCCAAATTTAGAATTTTGGAATCGTTTTAATACCTTACTGGATAGAACGTCTAGCCTTTTTAATGATAACGGCGTGTTCAAGGAAGGCAGCGCCCTTAACCGTTTAAGCGAATTTAAAGAATACGCCGCTTTTTATAAGGCAATTGCTGAAAAAGAATTGCGATCAGAGGCAATTAGTGATGATGACTATGAAAAGTTACGGACCATAAAGTTATCATTTATGGCTCAGCCTTTTGAGTCTTCGGGCATTGACCCTACCGATAAAACCGGACAAACCGCCTTAGTCGCCGATATACATACCGATGCCGTGCAAAATAAAATAGTCTATGAAGCAACCGCCAAGCCCTATCTTATGTTGGCCATTGTTGGTAATGAAAACACTCCTCGAGTTACGGCTGGATTGGTATATAACCATTATGAATTCTCAGAACCCATAGGCCAACGTTTAACCGACGAGGCTTGGAAAGAGCGAGTTTATACCAACCCGGGTCTTTTGCCAGCTAAAAATTTCTGGTATCAATCTTTATTCGCCAAATAAGTCGCAGCATAGTAATAAGCCTTCTTGCCGCTGCCGTGCTCATTGGAGCGGGCGGTGTATGGCTGTATTGTGTCGATAATAAACAAGAGCCTGAGCGAGGAGAGAGACAAGAGAATACGCAAGAAACAAAGGCTTTTGGATCGCAATACACTGATAAGACTTTGTTTCTTTCCGCAGTGAAGCAACATCCTGCCGGGAATGCATATAGGGAGGTCAGTGGACTCATTGTGCCACACCATCTTTTGGCAATTGATATTATTGCTAAAGCCTTTGCTTCTATTGCTTTCAATAGCTACAGTACAATTATTTTATTAAGTCCCGATCATTTTGATGCTGGACAGAGTAAAATTTCCGTTAGCGAGAGAAATTTTCAAACCGTATTCGGCGACATTGCAACGGACGCAACTATTTCTCGGGCGCTGAAGCAATTACCCTTTATTACAGAAGGCGATTTTCTTTATAGAGAACATGGTGTGCAAGCTATCTTGCCCTTTATTAAATATTATTTTCCAAGGAGCAAGGTCGTCGTAATGACATTTAAGCCCAATGTTCCAAAAAACGAACTTGATGCTGCTATCTCTGTATTAGAGCAAAAACTTCCTAAAGATTCCCTTGTTATACAAAGTACTGATTTTTCTCATTATCTTACGTCCTCGCAAGCAGCCACGTACGATGACGCTTCGATTAACACTCTTACAAAGGAGAAAACCGAAGAGGTATTGCATCTGCGGCAGCCGGAAAATCTTGATTCCGTAGCCGCTTTATATGTACAGGCAAGCTTACAAAAGAATTTTTTTCACCATAAGCCCACCATTACAGACCATAAAAATTCTCAGGAATACACCAAAGAAAACGTCACTGCTTCAACTAGCTATCTGAGCGTCGTGTATGGAGAAAAAGCTGAGGATATAGCAGATGGAAATGCTGAGCTCATGTTCGTGGGGGATGTTATGCTTTCTCGCTATATTGGGAAGATAATGGAAGAGCGAAATGATTATACCTTTCCCTTTGCAAAAATTCAGCCATTTTTGAAAAAGGCGGATTTAGTATTTGCCAATCTCGAAACTCCTATTTCAATCCGGGGAAAATTAATAGGCTCTTTGTATGCCTTTAGAGCAGATCCTCGAGTAGTTGAAGGTTTGCACTATGCGGGGATAGGCGCAGTTGCTATCGCTAACAATCATGCTTTTGATTATGGTTTAGAAGCTTTTGAGGATACGCTTGCATATTTAAAAAAGGCGGGGATAGCGTATGCGGGAGGGGGAAAGAACAGCGAGGAGGCTTATAGGGGAACACAATTAGAGATACACGGAGTTACAGTTACTATCTTGGCTTTTACGGATTTAGTTTCAAAAAAGTGGAGCGCGACAAATACGCAGGCGGGGATCAGCTATTTAGATGAAGACAAAATGGTTAAAAGCATTGCTGCCGCTAAGAAGAAATCTGATATAGTAATTGTTTCTTTTCACTGGGGAAGGGAATATGAGACCAAGGCTAATGAGCGGCAGAAAGAATTCGCACAAGCCGCCGTAGCCGCTGGCGCATCGCTTATCATTGGTCATCATCCGCATGTTATACAAGAAATTAGTACCATTGATACTGTCACCGTCGCTTATAGTTTGGGTAATTTTGTTTTTGATCAAAATTTTTCCAAAGAAACAAGTACTGGTTTATTGCTAAAAGTATTAATTAAAGATAAAAAAATAGACAAGATTGCTCCGTATACAATTTATTTTAATA